>JBDRHL010000207.1:0-8726 GCA_043816955.1 Planctomycetota bacterium
CATCGAAGAACTTCCAAATATTCCCGACAGGCCTCTTCCGATGAAAACCGCTTTTCCAATTCCATCAATGTTCGCGGGTAATCTTCCATGATCGCAAATACTACCGATTGTATGTACTGGAGTCAAGGAGATACCCCCTTGAAATAATATATGTCGTTTGGCAGTTACTACCCGCCAGTGACAACAGTAAAAAAACATACACTTCTTTTAACGAAAACACCTCCACGCTTAAACTCCGCACCCTCTACTCTGGTAAACTGGTTTACATTTTTCTATAAAAGTAGCTGAAAACATCAATGCCTAAACTCAAGTCTACTCAAAACGAAGCTTGCATACCTGCTTTGCGATAGACTTGTCAAAGGTTAGCACAACCCTGTTGGTATAAATTCTGTCAATCTTTGTCGCAACCAGTGCCAAAAGCCCGACACTTTGCAGGTAGCCAAGATTGGTATAGAAATACATATAGCTGAAAGGTTTGATCTGGTGATCTTGGCTGAACCGGCAATATCTTTTATAAATGGCTTTGACAAGGTCAGATTTGCTGGTTGCAGCTGCCCAGAGAATCATAAGATTTGCATCAGCCAGATCGTTAACAACATCAATCACGATATCCCTTCTGGCATCTTCAAAACATTTTTCAATACCATCATCAGGACTCATCATTTTGTAATACAGTGTTTTTATCGCAACTCTCGCATCAGAGTTTGTTTTTTGAGTAGTTAAGGCTGCAATCTGAGACAAATGACCTTCTTCACAGCTATGCAAACCTTTTTTGGCTCTATCCTGTAAAATATCAAAAATCTGCTCGGCATTATAATTCTTAAAGTGCAAAGGTATTGGCTGAAGGCTGCTGCGTGTGGCTGGGTCAAGTTGTTTGAGCACATGTGGAGTATTGGAAAGCATTATCACCATATAAGGCTGTTCGCTTCTGCTCAAGAAATAAAGGACTTCACGGTTCTTGTCTTTTGAACTCATAAGATTAACCTCATCAAGGATAACGACTGTTTTATTTTTATACTGCTGCATAAACCGCTGATAGAGATTAACAAGGCTCGAACCTGCTGAATTTTCGTTATCCAATAGATATGAAAAGATTTTGAAGCTGGTATTGTAGTGACGGCAGTTGACGTAGAGAACATCCATTCCAGTTTCATTCTGAAATAACTCCTTCAAATATTTGAGAATAAGTGTCTTGCCTGAACCTCGGCTGCCTATGATGGCCATATGCGTAGGTATCCGGCTTTTCTCGAACTGAAGCATATTATTGATAATCTGTTTGACTTCCTCTCGCATGACAGGTTTTTCAGGGATGTAGTTATAATCGAACACAACAAAATCTTTTATCAGCGATGATTTTTCATCAAAAGAACTTCTCTTTTTGCTCAGATAGGACGCTATATCCATACGACGCATCAACTCCACCCTATGTATCAACTGTACCTGTATTTAATATTTTCGTGCCTCTGCGAAGTGGCAAAACCTAAACTATTAATGAAGCAACTAAAACTGGTATTAGTCGTCCAATTCGATTATTATGTGCAAGGCAAGCTTGGCTATATGTGAAAAATTAAGGTTCATATTTTTAATGAGTGCTGCGATGAGCTTATTGGAATTCTTAAAAGACCAAAAGATACTCCTGCTCGATGGAGCAATGGGAACCCAGCTTGATAAGCGTGGTCTGATGTCTCGTGGCAGAAATAACCTCGATTCTCCCGAAGCTGTCCTGGAAATCCATCAAGAATACTGCCAGTGTGGCTGCAACGTCATTACTACCAATACGCTGACTATGAATCGCATTTATATCGAGACGCATAATGTTGGCGTGGACGTTCGAGAGGTAAACAAGGCCGGCGCTGAATTGGCAAGGCAGGCTGCAACCGATGGGCAATATGTATTAGGCGACATCAGTTCCACCGGCCAACTACTTGAGCCGTATGGTACTTACAAGGAGTCTCAATTCTACGACACCTTCGCTGAGCAGGCCGAAATCCTTGCAGAATCCGGGGTAGATGGCTTTATTATTGAGACCGTGTTTGATCTAAACGAGGCTTTATGTGCTCTTCGTGCGTGTAAGGATAACTTTTCACTTCCTGTGATTGTTTCGATTGCCTTTAACACCGAGGCTAATGGAGCGAGAACGATAATGGGCAATTCCGCAGAGGACTGTGCCAAGCATCTTACCGATACCGGTGCAGATATAATTGGTGCCAATTGCGGCGATCTTGACCCTGCTCAAATGTCGGTAGTGGTATCTCTGCTCAAATCCGCAACGACGCTACCTATTTTGGCTCAGCCTAATGCGGGCAAGCCCAAACTGATTGATGACAAAACAGTATTTGAAATGGCCCCAGAACCATTTGCAGCTGGAATGGAGAAGTGTATAAGTGCTGGGGCTAGTCTCGTAGGCGGTTGCTGTGGAACAACCCCTGAACACATCCAAGCTTTATCTGACATGCTGAGCCAAAAGAAATAGCAGAATCATTTGAATATATGCCATTATCGCGGAGGAACAGATTTATGGATATCAAATTCACCGTAAATGACAATATCACCGCTGAAGAGATGCAGCTATTGGCAAAAGCTGTCGGTTTTGGTCGTGACAGATCTCTCGAACGAAACGAAATTGCTCTTGTCGGTTCCATTTTCGTTGCATCTGCACGTTGTGACGGCAAGCTCATTGGCCTTGTTCGTCTTGTTGGTGATGGAGGATATATCCTGCACATGGCCGATCTGGAGGTACATCCAGACTTTCAACGGCGAGGCATTGCCCATAAGCTAATGGAAATGGCAATAGATTTTGCAACAGATAAGAAGATTGGAACCGGAAATAATCTGGGAGAATTTACTCTCTTTGCCAACGTCAGTGCTGACAGATTCTATGAGAAACTGGGATTTACTTTGTGTTCAAACGGCATGGTTCTAACGGATACCGAATCCCGCAAGCAACACGAATTGAACTTCCAAAAGATCTGGGCAGATAAACACAAACAAAATATTTCATAAATGCACCGTAGTAACCATGAAAAAACTGAGAAAATATGGCAAAGCCCCTTTTAGTGTTGCCGTTGTTCACGGCGGGCCGGGTGCAGCCGGAGAGATGGCTCCGGTCGCGCATGAACTTGCAGCCGATATGGGTATTTTAGAGCCGATTCAAACTGCTGTTTCGATTGAAGGGCAGGTTGAGGAGTTAAAAACCGTTCTGGAAAACAATGCAGACCTTCCTACCACCTTGGTTGGCTTTTCCTGGGGAGCTTGGCTCAGTTTTATTGTTGCTGCTCGTTATCCTGCAATCATCAAAAAACTGGTACTCATTGGGAGTGGCCCTTATGAAGAAAAGTATGTTGCGAAAATCCAGGAGACCAGGTTACGTCGTCTCAGCGAGGAAGAAAGAGCAGAGTTTGAGTCCATCTTCAGAACTTTAGACAATCCCGCAACCGAAGACAAAAACACGGTATTTGCAAAACTTGGAGCATTAGCTTCAAAGGCCGATGCGTATGACCCGGAAATGGAAAAATCTGAAGAAATTGATTGTTGTGGTGCTGATATTTTTCAAAGCGTTTGGCCGGAAGCTGCGAAACTTAGAAGTAGCGGGCAACTTCTTGAACTTGCAAAATATATCAACTGCCCGGTTGTGGCGATCCATGGCGACTATGATCCTCACCCGGCCGAAGGTGTTCAAAAACCTCTGTCTACAATTCTGAAAAGTTTTCGATCTATCCTGCTAAAGAATTGTGGCCACAAGCCCTGGATTGAACGTCAAGCCAAGGGAGAGTTTTTTCGAATTCTCAAAGAACAATTACAGTAATGGATACTTCCTAATAAATCATTTAATCACATTTTTCCAAACATCATCTCTTTTCATCTATATGTGGCGGATGCAACAAAAACCGTAAACTATAAATACTTGCTCATCCATTAGGTCTCGCATGAGGCCCGGAAACCTGTTTTATGATTTACATTTTTACGAGCTGTTAGAATCTTTGATACCTGATTTTGTACTGGCTTTTGCTTTTTTTACATCGCTTGTATATGCCGTCTTAGGCAAGAGATTCGACCATCAGCGGCCAGCCATAGTAATGTCCGTCTCTATCGGTTTTGCATTATCGATAGGCTTGGTTTGGTGGGAGCAGGCGAATGATCTCTCAATCAGAAATCTCGGACCTATAGCTATCGGCTTTGCAATACTCGTTCTTTCATTTGTGATGTACCAGTCCATAAAGCATGTCGGGGGCATATGGGCTGGTGCAGGCATTACAATCGGAGCCTGTATTCTAATAGCTCAGCTTCTAAAACTGAATATTCCTGTCGATTCCGAAATCATCCAGACAATCATAGTAGTTACTTTGATGGTCGGGCTTATCGCGTTCCTGTCACATACAAAAAGTCCCTCAGTTCATTTTCCCCGGGTATCACCCAATTTACCAGATGTCCGCCATGATATGGCTGATTTATATCGTAACAGGCACCTATCAAACAAGCTCTCTCGAAACATGCGAAGTTTACGCAAAGAAGCAAAAACTTTGAATGAACATCCGAAAGATGCCGGCAATGTACTTGGGCAGCTAAAAAAAATGCTTCCTGCACAAGGTTATCTAACCGAAAGAATGGCTCAACTTCGAGCAAAAGCTCACCAAATCCGCAATGGCCATATCGCAAGATTGGAGGAAACAAAATACGTGTTTTCGAAATTGCCTGTTTCGGAAAAGAAAAAGGCTTCTGCCGAATTAGCCGCCCGATATAACCAGCTTATTGGTATCGACACACGCCTGGAAAGACTCGACAAAGCTGTAGCTGAAAACGAACGCAGAATCAGGGAATTAACCACCCAGGCACAAAAATTTACAGCCAAGTATGATTACCAGAAGCTAACCGACTCTCTTAAAGCTGCTGAAAAACTCCAGCATCATAACAGCAAACTGTTTAAGATTATCGATCGAACAGAAGGCAAACTTACTGCTATTGCCAAAAAAATCGCAAAAGAAACCAGAGAGGTAAACAAAAAATGAATAAGCAAATCAAAGAATCAGAGCTTACAGATTTACTGGACGAACTCGACCCACCGTATGAATCAAAAGAAGAATTACAGATTGGCCGTATATTGGACCAATACGGAATACCTTTTTTCTATAAGCAGGCTACAGTTATTTACCATGACGGCAAAAACGAAATCTGGAAACCGACATTTACACTGCCACAACAAGGCTGCTATGTCATTGACTATATCGCCCAGGCAAACGGCCAGAACAGCAAAGACGATATTACTCAAAAACGAAAGGACATCTATAATTACAATCAGATTCCCGCCACAGTATTAGGGCCGAAGGATTTAGAAAAGCCGAACTTTCGAAATGATCTATATAAAAAGTTGAAAGAAGAATTCTGCCGATTCCATAACCCGCTGGCTTACACCATACAATCACAGGGCAAGTGATTCAGTATGTATTTAAACAGCTCTATGAAACATCCAGCCATGTAAGCAATTCCGTCGTATCAGAATCGCTGTATTCTACCGCTTCAATAGCCCTTTGGCAGGCTGAGACCGCAGTTGGAGATGTAGCGACAAAGACTATCCGGTCAAATCCCGCATCTTTTATTTTGTCGAGGTTTGCTTTGATATTCGATTTGCCAGTTTCTACCTCAACTGCGACCCTTCTGCTACCTCTCTCTGCCAATATATCAATAGCACCATTGCCTTTAACAGGATGCTCGTGTTTAACATCGTAGCTTCTTTTCTCAAAGTATTTGGCGGTCTGTCTTACCCAATAGCGATGTTCCAAGCTCTGGCGAGGTTTAGGAGTAACCTCAATATGTGCCGAAGAGCAGATCGTTCTGCCAAAGTCGGTCAGTTCATACAATACAACCTGGCCGGAGCGAGTTGCGATAGTGACAGCTTTTATAATATTAGCAGCGGCAAGGTGCTGTCGGATGGCATTTCCGCGACGGCGAGAGAGGTTGAGGCGGTGATAGCGGGATACGGTTGTTGACAGTGGACGAATCGCTACATCTGATAAGAAACGTATCTCTTCACGACTCAACCTTTTATTGGGAGGTTCCGGATTAGAATCATAAGATAGCAGAGACTTGTTCTTTCTATCTTGTGATTCTCTGGGGGATGGTGGGTGGGTATTATTTTCTATATTGTTGTTATTGCTTTTCTTTTCTTTATTATTATCTGCGAGCGAAATAGGTGGAATCACTGCCAAAGAAGCTTGTATAGAACTATTTGAACTGGTATCAGTGTAATTACTGCCCCATTGTGCTTTAACCGCCTTATCCGACACAGAGCCTTCCTTAATCGGACAGAGACGGATTTTAACAAGAAATGGCTCAGGATATTCATCAGCTAATCGAACAACAGCAGTGCCGACAGGTAAAGTATTCAAAGACTGCTTTTGCTCATCCGTGAGGTTCATTGCACCCGAAATTGCCTGTACATCGGAGCGGAGTTTCTGGCTCAAGGCTATTGTCGCATAAGAATTAGCAAAGGCTACTTTGCTTAATAGCGATGCAGATTGATCCACAAAGATATAACCAAGGCCGTATTGCCTTACCATCCTGATTGAAGTCTCTAATACAGATTCTTTCGATTCCGATGACTTTTTTAGTAACAGGTTATGAGCTTCTTCGAGAATGATCACATTACTGATCTTGTCCTGCGATCCCTGTGCGAGACGATACCTGTAAAGATACAATGTCAGGGCTTCCGAGAACATTGTTTTATCTGATGAACCGGATAAGCCGTCCATCTCAAGAACAGCGTTGTAATTCAACAGCTCTGCGACATGGCTGTTGTCCTGTGTATTGAGAACTGAGCCGAACTCGCCATATGTCATCGCCAACAGTATTCTCTCTGCCGAGGCCTGCCACATCGCAGCTCTGCCTTTGAGCTTGACTGTCTTTAGCCAGACAAGTAGTTCGTGAATCGTTGGCCAATGTGTTTGCTGTTTATCAAATACTCCCGCCTTGCGGTACAAATGGTCGAGACCGGCGACTAATAAACTGATAACTCCCTCACCGCCAAGATAGGCACCAGCAATTACATCTACTATCAGCTTGATCCAGATATGAGGCTCACAGCCAGCTGGTGGTATCAAAGGATTGAACCGCAGTGGTGAAACATTTCTGCCAACCGTATAAACGTGAAGATCAGGATACAACGTCATCAGGTTCCGGTAACTTCTTTTCCAATCCAGGGCAAGTATCTTAATGCCCCGAGACATTATCCCCTGCATAAGCATGAATGTAAGATTGGTCTTTCCCGATCCGCTCCTGCCAGCTACCAGGATATGTTCTTTGAGACGCTGACTCTTAAAGCAAAACGGGTACAATTTTTGGTCCGCATAAGAGATTGCACCAAGTTCAATATCGCCGGCTATAGCAAACTTCTTTGGCGGCGGCGGAAACGGTGATCGGTCAAGCTCATAGCTTGTGCCAAGATGTTTAGCGGCCAACAATTCCAGTGTTTGCTCAATATCAGCCTTGCCTGTAGCATCGGATTCAGCTAAATAGGCCTTCCATAGTCTGTCTATCTTTGTACCCATAACAGGCTTCAATTTCCGGCATAACTCCTGTACTCGCTGCATCAAAGTGGATCACCTTTCGAGTCATCTTCAAGAATCGAAACCTTCCGGTAAGCTGTTAAGTACTGCTGGGCCTGCTCAGGAAGCGTCTGTTTTAACCTGGATACATCCTGCCATAGCCTTGTACGCTCATCCCTCTCCTGCTCGTAGAATTCCCTCAAACTCTTGCTGAGACTGTAAGCTTCACGGCTGTCCTGTCGAACACCGCCACGTTCAGCCTCAACAGTAAACATAGAACTAAGTGCATAACATTTGCCTAATTCGATCTGATAGATATTTCTTTCATAGATATCATAACGCTGTCTTACCTGGCCGATGATATCGCTTAAGCCAAGGCCTGATGTTTGCTTCTTATCAGAAATAATAGCTGTCTCAGGCTCGAATCTCAGGATTGGAAAATAGCCGCTACTGATAATATCTTCAACGGTTGTCTGCCTGGGCCAGGTCTGTTTTTTAGGCACTATGTCAGAAGTAAAGTCATAACCGCTGGTTCTGGAAAAATATGAAGATTTAAGGCTTTTATGCGGAATATCATATGCCAGAAATTTTCCTGACTGGTAAAAATACGGTCTGTAGCCGGAATCGAAAACCGGCCCATTTGAAATGTCTGGATTGTTCATTTTACCACCTGTAGTTTTGCTCCTTGATGGTGGTAATGGACTACTTATATATAAATCTTTTGGTTTTGGTTGTTACTGGCAAGTGGCCATAGCTGGCTGTCCAGAATGCGCAGGTTTTATAAACATTGAATTTTTCCAGGATTGACGAGGTGACAATATGAGCAAGTTAAAGGATCAGATTATATGGCTGATTGAAAAAAACGCCCGCTCCAAAGTAGCTACCTTAGCCAGCGAATATGTCCGGGCGAAACCCAAAGATAAAGAAGCTATCCAGGCTGGTATCGAGATAGAAAGATGGCTCGCCGAGGCCTGTCATGAATGTTTGGAGCACAACCCAGAATGTTAAAATAGGTTGTTTTTGGGCTTCGGATATCGGGGGGTTTATATATTATTAAGGGGGTATCTCCTTAGCTCCAGTTGGCTCTATATATTGTGCATTTCAGATTTTGGCTGTCGCTCATGTTTGAGAAGCCGTCCGTAAGTCATCGGCTCCACAGATACTGCCTGCTGTAGTAGTCGATAAAAA
>JBDRHL010000208.1:0-3442 GCA_043816955.1 Planctomycetota bacterium
GGCTGCTCCGTTCCCGGCCTGACCAGGTTCACGCCGTTCGCCTGCATGGGACCCGGCTGTCAACGTCACTTATGGCGGTAGGGGCTCAGCTGAACCGACCCTCGGAAAAGAATTCAGCCTCGCTGTAGCGGATTGCGAGTATAGGGTACCGCTAACACCCCGCCTAGCACGGCCAATTTCACAGAAAACAGCAAGCCACGAAACAGGCGCCAGAAAACATACCAATGATTTGCCATCGTGGGGCAACTTCCTGTCGGTTCCACCTGTGGTGTCAAAAGTCGAGTTAAGAGCGCCCCGCAATGTGCGGTCAAAACCAGCCAATAATTCCCTCTGTGTTCTTTCATTTCAGACTTGGTAAGGCTTCGCCTCTAACGATACTGAAAGGCTCTTGTTCTTTTTGCAGCAGTGCTCTGTGACAGCGCGAATTCAAATTGTCCAGCACGGTCATAAAGGTCATGTAAGCATCATAAGGCGAATCGTAAGGGTTGAAGTATTTATGCACATCGCCGTCGGCAAAGTATTTTGTGCACATGTAGTAGAAGTGGTCTGAGGCCTGCAATTTTCGCCAATCAGTGATTATGTCTCTGTCATGAGTACATTTGACCGTATGTTCAAGCCGATAGAGTTCGGCAAGAGCGTTTTCCTGCATAGGATTACCGCACCATGCAGAAAGGTCTCTCTCAATATCGGCCCAGCTAATTGTGTAAGGAACATCAAATACGCCAACTGCGTCATAAGCAGCAGCCACTTCTCCGGGAGTTTTGAAATCATTATCTGGGTATTTCAGAATTTCCGAAGGTAGGTACTGCATGAAACTGAATATGCCGGTATCCTCCCATTGGTGCTCGCCAAGCGTTTCGTAATCCATAAATAAGTTTACCACATACCCATCACCGTTGATCGCATTTATCCAGCTTGCAAATCTGTCTGCCGTAACGGGCCACTCGCTCCAGTCTCGATTGGAGAATCGAAAGGCTATGTCATCACTGAGGCGGTAGTTCTTAAGTAGCAGTTTCAATTTTGTGGAATTGGGCGGTCGGTATACGAAATTCGGACTCCTGTAGCCAAGAATGTGGTCGGCACCCTCGGCCAATATCATATCGAAGCCACCAAGTTGTTCAATCACAACTGCAAGATCATTATTATAGATCAGCTCGGTGTTCCTGAATACGCGCGGCGTTTGGCCAAAGAGCCTCTGGATAGTCTGTTGGTGCATTAGTATCTGTTCGATGAACTCTGCTTGAGAGTACAAAAAGCTAAGGCTGTGGTAATAGGTTTCGGCCAGGAACTCCACGCAGCCGGTGGCAGCCAGCCCTTGAAAACTGGCCAGAACCTCGGGGGCGTAAAGCTCGAGTTGTTCCAGTAAAGCACCTGTCAGGCTGTAGGATATTCTAAATCTGCCCTTATGTTGTCTGATCAGCTTGAGCATGAGCAGGTTTGACGGCAGGTAACATTTTCTCGCTACCCTTCTGCATATCTCGGCATTTCGGGCCTCGTCAAAATACTCGTTATCCAACTCGAAGATGGTATAGTTCCTGAGTCTGTACGGCTGGTGGACCTGAAAATACAGACATATCGATGGCATAACAGACCTCCATGCTTGTTCGTAAGTTAGGATCCCGTCAGGATCTTCTCATATATGCCCTTAATCTTCGTTGCTGCGTCCTCCCAGCGAAATTTGCGCACTTCACGGTGGCCGTTGTCTCGAAGAGTTTTGCTCAGAACAGGGAATTGCAGTACGGCCACTATTTTGTTAGCCATCTGGTTTATATCCCAGAAGTCGACTTTGAGCGCGTGGGTCAAGACCTCGCCGATTCCACTCTGTTTGCTTATCAGCACGGGAACATTGTGCTTCAGGGCCTCAAGGGGAGCGATCCCAAACGGTTCGGACACAGATGGCATGACATACAAATCAGCCATTTGATACGCTCTATCCACATCAGCGCCCTGCAAAAACCGTGTGAACAGAACCTTGTGACCGATGCCAAGATAAGCAGCGTATTCGACCATCCGGTGCGTCATATCACCATCGCCGGCCATGACAAACTTAACGTTGTCGATCTTTTCCAGCACTTTCTTTGCCGCTGCCAAGAAATATTCAGGCCCTTTTTGCATTGTGATTCGGCCCAGGAACAGGACAATTCTGTCGGTCTTCTCGGGCAGCACGTATGTGGATCCGCCGTTACTACCATTATCATGTTCGACACCATTGTAAACGACCTCGACCTTTTCCGGCGCTACCCCGTAGCGGCTGGCTAGGATGTTCTTGGTATAATTGCTCACGGCAATAACCCTGCTGGCCAGGTGCATACCCTGCCGCTCAATGTCATAAATCCTCTGGTTGACGTGCTCGCCGCTGCGGTCGAATTCCGTGGAATGGACGTGCACAACAAGTGGCTTGCCGCTTGACGTGGCGACAGCGATTCCAGCCGGGTACGTCATCCAGTCATGGGCATGCACAAGGTCGAAATCTTCGACTGTGGCTATCTCCACCGCCTTAGAGGCATAGCGGCGCACCTGTGCAGCCATATCCTGGGGATAGTTCTGACCTTGTCCTGAGTCCTCCGAATGCCATGAGCGGACAGAGCGTGTGCTCCTCTGTTGCGAGTAGGGTTGATGCCCACTGGAACCGACGTATGGCCGAAGGGGTGAGGGGATCTGATGGAAGCTGACATTCTCAAATTCACTCACCTCTTGGGTTCTGGTGCTTCCTTCTGCACTCAGCATCTTGACCGGGCCGGTACAGCTGCTAATCCTTCCTTTAGGGAGAACAAAGGCGATTTGGATTCCCAGCCGGCCCATGGCCTTGGTGAGACCGTAACACGCAGTACCCAGACCCCCGCTGATGAAGGGTGGAAACTCCCAACCTAACATGAACGCCTTCATCGATACCGGTCTCTTATTCACCGGACATCACACTTTCCGGCCTAATAAGCGCCAGGAATCTCCCGACAAATGTTTTCCGCGAGCACAAGAGCATACGTCGAGCGCGTGAGCATCTGATTGGTCCATTGTAGGGCTGTCGCTCAAACTCAAATTGCGTGCGTGTTTTCGTCTATAAGCTCGCAGGCATGGAACACCCCCGCAAGCCAGTTAAGCTCCGGATCCCCACAATCGCCATGAGTCAGGTCGTGTAAGCAGCCTAACAGGTCCCGCTCGATGTCTTCTCGCAGGGTCGGGCTAAAACTAATACGCTCCGAACTCCAGATTTTCCAAATGATGCCGATGCAAAGTTTGCCCCCAAATCCAGGCTATTGAACACCGCTTTAAGCCGCCTGTGTTTTACGGGGTCTTACTGCGGATTCGCCGGGCTCAGAGCCTTCCTTCTCTGGAACAGGAAAACAATGATGCCCAAGGCGATCAAACCGACAAGCCCGTTTTCACCCAGTGTGTCAACCAATCCCGTAAGATTGGCAACAATTCCTCCAAAGAAAGAGACTTT
>JBDRHL010000209.1:0-2087 GCA_043816955.1 Planctomycetota bacterium
CTTAAGATGGATTTGCCGAAACAGCCGCCGCCAAAGATATACGGCCGCCAGCTAAATGATAGGTTTTGTGGTGGAAACTAACCCCGCTGGCACTATCAAAACCGCCGATTTTAATGCCTATCTGCGAAAGTTGGGTTAACATTGGCAAAGGTGAAGAAAAACTGGCTTTTGCCTTTATGGGATATGCAGGTCTTAGAATTGGTGAAGTCGAGCAACTTTGCTGGAATGATATTCAAATAAGTAACGGAACTTACACAATGATACATATCCGACGTGGTGGTTCTAATGGTGCACCAAAAGATAAAGATGAGAGATTTGTTCCTGTTCATCCAAAGGTGGCTGAGCTACTTGGTACGGTCCGACATAAAACAGGCCCTGTTTTTTCCAGCATCAATGAACGCAGGCTCCTGAAAAGAGTAAAACATTTATGTAGCAAGTGTGATTTTGATAATCCAAAACAATATAAGTTGCATTCCTTCCGGCATTACTTTGCAAGTCTTTGTGCTAATCACAATATAGCATACCGCAAAGCCTTGGCCTGGTTAGGTCACAGTTCATCTGAAATGCTTGAGCTCTACTATCATCTGCATGATGACGAGAGTCAAAAGGCTATGATAGCGTTGGCAAATTCAAGCTTAATTGGGGGTAGCTTCAAGTGCCAATCTTCTCCGCATGAGGGCATTTTGAGGGCAAACGGCCAGTATAAAATCGAGAAAATGCTGCAAGTTCCTGAAGTTCAAGAACTTGTGGGAACACTATCAGGCATAACGGAGAGGGCGGGATTCGAACCCGCGGTAGAGCAAGCCCTACACAGCCTTTCCAAGGCTGCTCCTTAAGCCACTCGGACACCTCTCCATTATTTCAAGTTTCTTGATTTTAAGCAAATATTGATAAAACTCAAGGACAAATAATGTGCAAGGCAAAGCTTCAAGGGTGTGTTAATGCCATGGTTCTGCATCGGGCCATACTTGTGTGAATAACCTTAAGTCGGCCCATCCGACGAAACCATTCGCATCGAGATCTGCAGGTATCATCCCCGTCAGGCCCCAGCGTTCAGTCAGGTATGCATAGTCCGCCAGGTACACTTGTCCGCTGTCATCAAAATCGGCCTGGTATGTTTTAAGTTTTTCGAGGTAGAACTGAGCTATGTATAATGTGTCATATGTTCCGGAATCGGTTTCTTTAAGGTCGATCCAGAATTCACCAGCGTTACAGTCTTCAAGTACATAATTTTCTGAGAAGACAATATCAAAAACTTCTTCGATTGCGTATGCGATGGTATCCACGTACTGCCAGTCAATTGCGGGCATCCGCCAGTAAAAACCATCGAGATTACGGCATTTGCCAAGCCTTGCCCAGACCTTTGCTTGCACCTGCTTCCATCGCCGGAAAACTGAACCTGACCATTCCCGCACCGTTCAGATGTCCGCCCATACTTTCTACTGAAGCGACCAGCCCACGGTCAATGCCGACCTGACTGCCCCATATGTCACTCGCCCATGTCTGGGTCGGGCCATCGGGATTCGAAAGCTCCAACTGATTCCAGTCATGCGCGGTCAGCGTTCCTTTTTGTCTGCTTCTTGCAAGTGCGTATTCATAAGCGGGGTGCACGTTCCTGTTGCTCGGCCAGAATCTCGCATTACCTGAATAGACCCAGAAGTATTCATCAAAAGCGATTGGCAGTATCACGCGAGTGGTGAAGAAATCATCCTGCAGGAAGTATCCGCCAGGATATATGCCCAGTATCAGCCCGTCAAATTCCAGATGCTGCATCTGGCCGATGTAAATATTAATGTAATCCGGCGAAGGCGTCCCTGCTGACTGGTCGGGTGTACACAACCAGCCGATAAGTTTCTTGCCTCTCGGATCTGCTGGCAAAGGTCCATCTGCCATGACGCCCGATAGGACTAAAGAGACTGTCAGAACTGCTATTATCGGAGGACTTTTGAGACTGTAGCATCTTTACAGAGTCTCTTTTATCCTGCTTTTCGGTTTTCACGGCTTCTGCTCCAATGTAATGTACTTATAGCCTTTTTCAGGCCTACGCTGTACTCATCACGCTACATATCAACAGCTATCCGTTGACT
>JBDRHL010000210.1:0-22833 GCA_043816955.1 Planctomycetota bacterium
GTCTGATTTCCTTTGCCGATACCTCTGCGATGAATGGTTATCTGAAGGATTTCCGCAAACATATTCCTGCCAATGAACACATCTTGATGGTAATGGATCGTGCGGGGTGGCATCGTGCCAAGACACTTCGTATTGCCGAGAACCTGACTTTGTTGTTATTGCCAGCGTATAGTCCTGAATTAAATCCGGCGGAGTTACTTTGGTGGCAGATGCGGGATAAGTATCTTTCGAATCAAGTTTTCGATACAGCCGATCAGTTAGACAAGGACGTTGGTAAGGCTTGGTGTGCTGTTACTTGCCAGCCAGAAACCATCCGTTCTTTATGCCTTTTTCCTTGGATTGAATCGGCAATCAATAACTAAAATTGGTATGACTCAATACATAAAACCAGATCTCGATTTGGTTAAGCCATGAGTGTATATCGGCGTAAAGGGAAATACTATCCGCTCTTCGGGCAAACTCAAAAATGCCTTATGCTTATTCCCAGCATGGCGATATAAAAGTTTCGGCTTCGGCCAGACTGGATTATCCAGCTTGTCCACATCAGCTTTCATGTCGCACGTACAACCAAATTACAACCAAAAACCAAATAGTGTGCAAAATCGCAAAAATGATGAATCCATAAGATCTGTAATATCAAAGACTTAAAAAATTCTCAAAAAACGCAACCATTTTATGTATTTGACAGCCGCTCATTTTTCCAGTTTAATCCCTCCAATTTGCAGATTTGGACGCAAGAGGTAATATTGTCAGGAGGATAAGTATGCCCAGACGCGACGATATTCACAAAGTGATGATTATTGGCTCAGGTCCTATTATCATCGGTCAGGCATGTGAGTTCGATTATTCCGGCACACAGGCCTGTAAGGCACTTCGGAAGCTGGGTTATCAGATAATCCTGGTCAATTCAAATCCAGCCACGATTATGACTGATCCGGGGATGGCAGATGTGACCTATATTGAGCCTCTGAATCTGGAAACAATGACTAAAATCATCGAAAAGGAGCGACCTGACGCCCTTTTGCCGAATCTGGGCGGCCAGAGCGGGCTGAATCTGTCTTCAGAGCTGGCAAAGGCCGGCATCCTGGAGAAATACGGCGTAAAGGTCATCGGCGTACAGATTGATGCCATCAAGCGGGGCGAAGACAGGATTGAGTTCAAAAACACGATGAACAAACTGGGCATCGAGATGCCTAAGAGCGAACCGGCTTACAGTGTCGAAGAAGCGGAGAAGATTGCAAAAGACCTTGACTATCCTGTTGTGGTTCGTCCGGCTTACACTATGGGCGGAACAGGGGGCGGACTGGTCTATAACGTTGACGAACTGGGAATTGTTGCCTCAAGAGGACTGTCTGCAAGTCTGATCGGCCAGATACTTATCGAAGAGTCTGTTCTTGGATGGGAGGAACTTGAACTTGAGGTCGTCAGGGATTCCAAGGGACAGAAAATTACGGTCTGCTTCATTGAAAATGTTGATGCTATGGGCATACATACGGGCGATTCGTACTGCACCGCACCGATGCTGACTATCGATCAGAGGTTACAGCAAAAACTCCAGAAGCACTCATACGATATTGTCGACGCTATCGAGGTTATCGGCGGAACCAATATTCAATTTGCGCACGATCCGGAGACAGGCAGGGTAGTTGTGATAGAAATAAATCCCAGGACGTCGCGGTCCTCGGCCCTGGCGTCGAAAGCTACAGGATTTCCTATCGCGCTGGTATCCTCAATGCTTGCAGGCGGTCTTACACTCGATGAAATTCCCTACTGGCGTGACGGCACATTAGAGAAATATACGCCATCAGGTGATTATGTCGTTGTCAAGTTCGCCCGCTGGGCTTTTGAAAAATTCAAAAACGTCCAGGACAGGCTTGGCACTCAGATGCGGGCTGTCGGGGAAGTAATGAGCATCGGCAAGACATACAAAGAAGCCTTTCAAAAAGCGATTCGTTCACTCGAAAACGGCAGATATGGTCTGGGGTTTGCAAAGAACTTCAACAAGCTTTCACTTGATGCGCTGGTGCAACTGGCAAGTACGCCGACCAGCGAGCGTCAGTGGATCATGTATGAAGCTTTGCGCAAAGGCGCCTCAATCGATGTCCTGCACCAAAAAACGCACATTAAGAAATGGTTCATTGAGCAGATGGCTGAGCTTGTCGCCCTGGAAGAAAAGCTGCTTCGATACAAAGGAAAACCACTGCCTGATGATCTTCTGGCAGAAGCTAAAAAAGACGGGTTCGCGGATCGTTATCTCGCTCAGATTCTGGGAACGTCCGAAGAAAAAATTTACAGGCAGAGAAGGAGGCTTGGAGTTGTCGAGGGATGGGAGCCGGTACTTGTAAGCGGTGTGAAAGATGCTGCATATTATTTCTCAACTTACAATGCTCAGGATAAGGTTCAAACAACAACCCGGAATCGCAAAGTCATGGTTCTGGGGGGAGGGCCCAACCGGATAGGCCAGGGAATCGAATTTGATTATTGTTGTGTTCACGCCGCCTTTGCTTTACGGGATGAAGGCTTTGAAACCATTATGGTGAACTGCAACCCTGAGACGGTTTCGACTGATTATGACACTTCTGACAGGTTATACTTTGAACCATTAACGGTGGAAGATGTTTTGAGTATTTATGAGAAGGAAAAGCCGCTAGGGATTATTGTCCAGTTTGGCGGGCAAACACCGCTGAATATAGCCAGGGAACTTGAAGAAGCCGGCGCCAGAATAATCGGTACGACACCGGAGATAATAGACCTGGCCGAAGACCGCGACCGGTTTCGGGCAAAGATGGAAAAGCTCGGTATCCCTATGCCCGAATCCGGAATGGCCAGCAATCTTGAAGAGGCCCTGAAGGTTGCCAGGCGGATCGGATATCCTTTGATGGTAAGGCCTTCTTACGTCCTCGGCGGACGGGGGATGGAGGTTGTCCACGACGAGCAGGAACTGCGTGAGTACGTAGACGCTGCTGTAGCAGTAACACCGGAACGGCCTATCCTGATAGATAAATTCCTCGTAAACGCCATTGAGGCTGAAGCTGATGCTATCGCTGACGGAACAGACGCGTTTGTTCCTGCGGTTATGGAGCACATTGAACTTGCCGGTATACATTCGGGAGACTCGGCATGTGTCATTCCATCTGTGTCGATTCCACAAAAGCATCTTGATACTATCTGCCGGTACACCAAAAAAATAGCCGTTGAACTGAATGTTGTCGGCCTGATGAATATTCAGTATGCGATAGCCGATGATACGGTTTATGTGCTTGAAGCGAATCCGCGTGCGTCAAGAACGGTTCCGCTGGTCTCGAAGGTGTGCGGCATTTCGATGGCACGGGCTGCAACGCAGATCATGCTTGGAAAGAAACTTTCCGAACTGGGTTTGAAGGAAAAAAAGATACCTCATTTTGGTGTGAAAGAAGCGGTCTTTCCTTTTAATATGTTCCCGGAGGTTGACCCTGTTCTCGGACCCGAAATGCGATCTACAGGTGAAGTATTGGGGCTGGCGGATTCATACGGGCTGGCGTTTTTCAAGGCCCAGGAAGCTACTCAGCAGCCGCTGCCGTCAAAGGGTACGGTCCTGATAACTGTGGCTGATTCTGACAAGGATTTCATCGTTGATACCGCCGGGAAGTTCATTAAATGCGGCTTTGGTATCATGGCAACGAAAGGAACTTATGAGTATTTGGCAGCAAAAGGCATACAGACGCAGCGGGTTCTTAAGGTATATGAAGGCAGACCGAATATTGTCGATGCGATCAAAAACCGGCAGATACAACTGATTATAAATACTCCGGTGGGCAAGCAAAGCCAGCACGACGATTCCTACATCAGAAAAGCCGCTATCAAGTATAAGATACCTTACATTACGACGACAACCGCTGCTGCTGCCACTGTGAACGGCATTGCAGCCAGTCAGAATTCACAAACCTCTGTAAGGTCCCTGCAGAGCTACCATGCCGGAATCAAATAAGGCAGGATTTCACCTTGAAGCTGCGTTCCTGTTTTGGGATTCTATTGTTTCTCCGGCCCACAGACCTAATCGATTTTCTTTTGCCCGTTTCTCTAAATAATCGAATTGCTTCATAAACTGGAACGGCTCGTATATATAGTTAAAAGCGAAACCTTCTTTGATGAGTTTAGCGTTGATTAAAGTGCCATCTTCCAAAAAGACATATCTAAGAAGCCTGGCGTATTTATCTCTATTCGATTGCATTGGATCCGGGATTAAATAGACCGATCGCTTTTCCATAAGCTGCTTAGCATACCTGGCAGCTTCCGGGCCAAAGTAATCTTCCCGAGAACTGTAAGAATTTGCTATCTCAGGAGTATCTATTCCAGTCAGCCTTACAGTTTCAATTTCTCCTCCAATATCGACTTTGATAGTGTCACCATCAATCACTTTTACAACTCGATAAAGAGTCGGGTATTGTTTAATAAACGATGACTTGTGAGGGGAAAAATACCCAATAAGAAATGCGATTAAGGTAGTCAGCAATAGAAGAAAAATTCTATTTAATTTTAATTTGTTCAGGGTCATTGAGAACAATCTCCGCCCACCCGCGATAGGTCTTTACTAAGCCGGTGATTTCCACGTTTTTTCCTTCGTATTGGTTTGGATTAGAAAATTTATATGCGTTTGAACTGAAAATTACAGAACCAAACGGACAGGTTTTATAATCGGAACAGAAATTTATAAATATATTACCTTTTTGCGAGGTAAAAACATGGTCAACTCTGCCTGCCACGCAGGCATATTCTCCCACGTGCTGCGGCGCTTCAGTGTAATTGATGCGTATGGCAGGTTCTTGCAGCGGTTCTGCTGTTCTAGGTCGTTGTTGTGGTGTTAATTTCCTGTCGCTTCCGCTCTGCGGCCTGATTGATGCTGGTCTGTTTGACAGCCACATCGATCCAGCAATTATGAATGCTGCAACGATAATAGCTATAGGTATGTTGTTTTTCTCAAAAAAATCCTTCATGAAAATCCCTCTAATTAATCCTCCCCGAAATCTGAGGACACCATATTAATTCTCCCTATTAAGCGAATGACTACCCAACTAAGCTTTTCAATGTCACGATAATACCAAAATCACCCTTGAATTACAATAATCTAAAGTATTCTTTACAAACCCTATTGCCAAAACCACCGGGAATCAGGTTATTTGGGCCCCCCCCCCATCGCAAGTAGTGCGATACTTTAATATTGGAAATCCGGGTTAGTATAATTTTGAGTTTTAAGATAGAGGCTTGGCTACCTTGGCGTTGCGTCGGGCAGGCCGCCGTCGACAGGAATTGTTATGCCTGTGGTCGGGGTTTGACGCGTAATGAAGAACAATACCGCATTGGCAACATGTTGGCCTGTTACCGCTGCTTTCAGCAGGTTTCGGCAGCGATAGTACTCGTGAAGTCCTTTCTCGTCCAGGCCCCTGGCCTTCATACGATCTGCGCCTATTTCCTCCCACAATCCGGATTTGTATTTTCCTTCCGAGAATACGGCGTCCGGTGCGACCATATTCACCCGGATATTATGCTCCGCAAATTCAAGGCTTGCGATCCTGCCGAGCTGATGACACGCAGCTTTTGTCGCGCTGTAAGCACCAAAGCCTGCGCTTGGCGACGGCACATTTTTTGTTGACATAATCACGATGTCCCCGCCTGTTCCCTGGGTTATGAGCCGTCGGCCTGCTTCGGCAAGCACAATAAGCGTTCCTTCTACATTAACTTTTTCGAGCCTGCGAAAAGCATTAATATCCATATCGACAATTTTTGATACCATCGCGATGCCCGCGTTATGTACAAGAATATCAATCCTGCTGAACTTTTTAAAAACTGCGTCAAACCCCTTTTTAACCGAATCAGGGTCGGTAACATCAATCGCGATTCCAATCGATTTGCCCGGTGCTATCGCATCGATATCTTTTGCGAAGCTGTTTAACTTCTCACCCGGCAAATCCGATGCGGCAACCATACAGCCGTTTTTCAATAGCTCCCGACATATCGCGTAACCTATAGCCCCTGCCGCCCCGGTTACCAGAGTCGCTTTACCTTGTAATACCTGTGATTTGTCATTCAGCATTTTATTTGCCCTGCTTTATTGCCTGGAGCATGAATTTTGCGTTCTCTGCCGGGTTCCTGCCGTCAAAAACAGCGCTGCCCGTTACAATAATATCAACACCAAGCGACGATATTTCCCTGATATTTTCCTTTTTGATTCCACCGTCGATTCCGACGAGAATATCTCTGCCGGTGTTGCTGATCATCTTCTTGAGTTCTTCCAGTCTGCATCTTGTCCCGTCAATGAATTTCTGTCTGCCAAAGCCCGGATTAACCGCCAATAGAAAAATCATATCAACGTCACCCAGAACCGGGCGGATAAATTCCAAAGGTGTGCCTGGGTTAATCGCCAGCCCGCGGGCGATGCCTCGTTTGGCGTTGTTGACATTTTCCATTTCGCCGATCAACTGCAGCGAGCGATGCAGATGTGAATTCCGCTCGGGGTGAACGGTTATCATATCTGCCCCTGCCTTTGCAAATGCTTCGATTTTGCCAAGAGGCTCATCTATCATAAGATGCACGTCCTTAAGCATGGAAGTTCTGACAGCCTTTATAAATGGTGCGCCAAACGTCATAGCAGGGCAGAAACAACCATCCATAACATCAAAATGCAGCAGTTTCACGCCGGCTTTTTCGATACATTCCAGCTGCGACGCCAGATTCATCATATCAGCGGTAACAATGCCGACGCTTACCGCAGGCGTGCAGTTTTTCAGCTCATCGAGAATAACCATTCGGCCCCTTTTACCTGCTTTTTTTCTTCAGGGTCTCGTACACATTAAGAGCATCCTTTGGTTTCATGTTTTCATGAACCACCTTGATAACCGCCTGCATCATTGCCTCAGGAGCATCAGACTGGAAGATATTTCTGCCCATATCGACGCCCGCTGCTCCCTGCTGAACAGCGTTATATGCCATCGTAAGCGCATCGGGTTCCGGCAGTTTCTTTCCGCCCGCCATAACGATAGGGACGGGGCATGAAGCTGTTACCGTTTCAAAATCCTCCGGGACATAATATGTTTTTACAAACTGGGCGCCAAGTTCGGCGCATATTCTACATGCCAGCCGGAAATATTGCGCATCGCGCACCATGTTTTTGCCGACCGCCGTAACTGCCATTGTAGGAATGCCGTACCGCATACCCATATCGACAAGTCTGGTCATGTTATGAACCGAGCGTGTTTCGAATTCCCCACCGATAAAGACCTGCAGCGTGATTGCCGCCACATTCATTCGAATAGCATCTTCAATATCAACAGCTAGTTCCTCGTTTGACAGTTCTTTTAAGATGCTTGGGCCGCCGCTGCATCGCATTACGATAGGCTTTGTGATGACAGGGGGCACGGTCGTGCGCAGAATACCTCGCGTCAGCATTAACGCATCGGCATAGGGCATCAGCGGGACGATGTTCAGGTCAATGCGTTCCAGGCCGGTTGTCGGCCCCTGGAAATAGCCGTGGTCGATTGCGAGCATGACTGTTCGTCCTGTTGCGGGGTTGAATATTCGTGAGAGCCTGTTTTTCATGCCCCAGTCCAGACTGCCGGCCCCTTTCAGGAAAAAACCCGGTGTTTTCATTGGAATATCCGCATAATACTGTTTTTCTTTTTTGGCTGCATCAGCTTCCGGCATATTAGTTCCTTTCCTTTTAGTTCAGTCTGTCAGATTTAATTATAAAAACAATTAAAATTATTGTACATCCTTGACAGGCAGTTGTAAAGTATTTACAATATCGTATATAAAAAAAGTTAATAATTTACGGAACACCGCAAGCTTATCTGTCTTTAATATATCGGGAAATCGTAACCATGGCCGGGGTATTGATTAAAGTTAAGTCCCTCTATAAGAATCTGCCAAAGGCAGAAAAGTACATCGCTGATTATATACTCAGGCACCCTGAAAAAGTGCCGTTTCTGTCAGTATCAGAGCTGGCTGAAGCAACCAATGTAAGCGTGGCGTCAGTAAGCCGGCTTTCAAAGAAGCTTGGATGCGAGAACTTTCGGGATTTCAAGATAGAACTTGCCCAGGTAACATCCGAAAGCAATATCGGGGCCATTTATCAGGCAATAACCCCCGATGACGGCGACAAGGAAATAATCGAAAAGGTGTTTCTGGGCAATATCAAGAGCCTTCAGGATACTTTGAAGATAATCGATCGTCGTGAACTGTTACAGGCGGCCAGGGCGATTTCGAAGTGTTCGAAGGTGGTGTTTTTCGGTATCGGCAGCAGCGGTCATATCGCCATGGACGCTGCCCTGAGATTTACACTTTTGGATATCCAGGCCGATGCCTATAACGACCCGCAGCAAATGCTTATCCAGGCTCTGCGGATGAAAAAATCGGAAGTTGCGGTCGGTTTTTCTCATTCGGGCCGTTCGAAAATTACAATTGAGGCTATCAAGTGCGCCGGCGAAAACGGATCAACGACTATCGGCGTATCCAATTATCTGGAATCGCCTTTGCACGCTGTCAGCAATGTATTTATCTGCACCTCGTTTTCGGAAAGTCGGGTCAAGGTAGCCGCTTTATCTTCGAGAATCGCCCAGATGTGTATATTGGATGCGATGTACCTTCTGGTTGCTCATTATAAAAAAACCTTTAACAAGGCCGAGTTATTCAACGGTTATGCTGAAAAGTTTCTGAGGGTTCCGGAAAAATGAAAAACTCCGCCATAACATATCTTGCGCTGGATTTAGGCGCCAGCAGCGGAAGGGCGATAGCGGGCACGCTTGATAAAGGTATGCTTTCCATTAAGCCTGTCAACCGATTCACTAACGGCTATTTCGAGCTTGGCGAGACGCTTTACTGGAATTTTATCGGTTTGTGGGCCGACGTTGTCCAGTCGATGAAGCGGTGCGCAGAACTTGGATACACTAAGTTAGCAGGAATCGGGGTTAATACGTGGGGGGTTGATTATGGCTTGATAGGCAGCGACGGGCAATTAGTTTCGAATCCGGTTTGCTATCGGGACAAGAGCACCAAAGGTATGCCTGAGGTTATCGCATCGAAGATAAGTGATGAACAGATTTATAAAATAACCGGACTTGCGCCCGGCAGAGTTGCGACCCTGCCGCAACTGGTCGCGGTTTCACACGGTTCAGGTACATACAGGTTGAAGACAGCCAAAAGGCTTCTGATGATGCCTGGCCTTTTTCGTTATTTTCTCTGCGGTGATTGTTCCGTCGAATTGAGCGCTGCAGGCAGCAGCCTGATGCTGGACATTCGCAGTGGTAAATGGTCGACGAAAATACTGCGCAGTTTCGGCATCCCTGCCGGACTTTTACCGGATGTTATAAAGCCGGGCAGGATCGTGGGTAAACTCAAAGCGGCACTTGCCGGACAGACTGGACTGAATCAGGCGCCTATCGTTGCGGTGGCAGGCCATGATACCCTGTCAGCAGGTGCCGCTATTCCATATATTGATGATGATTGTGCATTTATTATTTGCGGGACATGGTCGGTAGCAGGGCAGATTCTTGATAGGCCGATTACGACTTTGCAGGCCCTGCGTCATGGTTTTGTAAACGAGCCGGGCCTGGAGAGTATTCTTTTCGCACGGAATATGATGGGGCTTTTTGTTTTTGAGGCTCTTCATCGCTCACTGGAGCGTAAGGGGGAAAAGGTAAGTTATGCTGCGATGGTAAAGGCAGCTTCGGCAGCGAAGCCTTTCAAGGGTTTTCTCGATATGAATTCGCCGCTGTTTTTTGTTACAGCCGACCCGGAGGAAGATGTTAAGAAGTTTCTGAGCGGCACCTGCCAGAAAGTCTCGCTGAAGAAGGGAGAACTGATACGGTCGATCCTTGAGGGGCTGGCGTTCAGCTATCGTGAAGCTTTACAGCAGCTTGGTGAGATTACAGGCAATAAGCTTAACCGGATTTGCCTGGTCGGGGGAGGAACACGCAATAACCTTCTTTGTCAGATGGCAGCAGACGCAACCGGCCTGGAAGTGCTTGCTGGTCCTGCAGAAGCTACTATAGCGGGTAATTTAGGCGTCCAGGCACTGGCAACAGGCCTGTTGAAAACACCGACAGATATTCGAGAGCTTGTAAGGCGATCTTTTAAGATTGATATATACAAACCCGAAAATACCCAGCTCTGGGTAAAGCATTATGACAAATATATGGACATCAGAAAGAAATCGAAAAATATCTAATTCAAAATGAAGGAGTTGCTATGAAACGTTATTATGATTCGGAAATATTTCACCAGATGCTTGACGGCATCGATCTGGATAACCATGTTATCGCTTCGTATTATCTCAAAGACCGCCTTGAAGGGGAAAAGTTTCTTGATCACCTGGCTTTGGTCCAGGCGATGGGTCTGGAAGGTTCGACCGGAACATGGGAAAAAGTCGAGGAGGACACCGAAGAGGTTCGAAAGGCCATGTCAAGCAAGATGGTAGGCTATCATGAAATCCCCTGCGAGGACAGATATACCAAGTCAGCGGTTGTTCAGCTTGCATTTCCGATTCGCGCCTGGGGGGACAATGTGCCAATGATGCTTCTGGCGATAGCGGGTAACTGCTTTGCTTATTCGAAGAATATAATGCTTACCGATCTTTTCATTGGCAAAAACCTTCTTAAAAAATTCAAGGGACCCAAATTCGGCGTTGACGGCGTACGTAAACTCACAGGCGTAAAGGAACGCCCCCTCTCGTTACATATCATCAAGCCAAAAATGGGCATGACGCCTGAACAAACGGCAAATCAGGTTAGATTGACTCTGGCAGGCGGTGCTGATATGTGCAAAGACGATGAAATGCTTTCCGATGCCTATAACAACACGATGGAGCAGCGGCTGCCTCTGGTTATGAACGAAATTAACAAGGTCGCCGACAAAACGGGCAGGAAGATGATTTATCTGTGCAGCATTACCGACGAGCCGAGTAAGTTAATGGATAAAGCACGCCGTGCAATAGACCTCGGCGCAAATGGCTTGTTGGTGGCATATTCAGCAGGGCTGGCTACATTGAGAGAATTGACATCTCATCCTGACATCAACGTTCCCGTCATGCTTCATGCCTCACACATGATAGCGATGATGAAGCAGATTGCCTGGCCGGTGCTGGCAAAATTATGCCGTCTTTGCGGTGCCGACCTGATGCTTACGCCGACGATGTGGTCGTCTATCCCAATGGTCTCATCGGAAGAGGGTTTGCGCACCTCATTTGTAAAGCTTGCCCCGTGGGGTCATATCAAGCGGACTTTCCCGATGCCCTGTGCCGGTGTATATCCGGGTGTAGCTGAAGTTATTATTGGTGACTATGGGCCGGATATTGTTATCCCCGCAGGCGGCGGGATGCTCGGCCATCCCGATGGTTATACCGCTGGGGCACAGGCCTGGCAGCAGGCAATAGCGGCTGTTATGGAAGGAATTCCGCTTCCGGAAGCAGCAGGAAAACCTGAAAACAAGGCTCTTCGTTCCGCTCTGGAAAAATGGGGGTATATGGAAAGGCTGAAAGCTCCATGGCTTCGACTTGCGCCTGAGTATCAGCCAAAGCCTATGAAGTTTGACGATTAGTCTGGATATTATGAGGAGTATCGCTTATGGCGGTTGAAATAAAAATGCCTGACTTAGGCACCACTGTAGAGCAGGTTACAGTTACGAAATGGTTGAAACAAATCGGTGATGAAGTGAAGCGCGGCGATTCTCTGTGTGAAGTTGAGACAGACAAGGCAACAACAGAACTGGAATCGGCAGCGCAAGGCGTTTTGCTGAAGCAGGTTGTTCAGGAAGGAACTGAGATTTCGGTTGGAGATTTAATCGCCTACATAGGTGAGCCAGGCGAGATTGTTGCTTGACTGGAGATACTGTGACTAAATATTCGAAGGAATTTTTGTTGAGGATTTATCGCACCATGGTGCTCATCCGGCAGTTTGAGGAACGGGTCAAATATCTGTTCCTCGAAGGGATTATGCCGGGGACTATCCATCAATATCAGGGGCAGGAGGCCTGTTCGGTTGGAGTTTGTTCAGCGTTAAATGAAGACGATGTTATTACTTCAACGCACCGGCCGCACGGACATGCCATTGCCAGGGGAGTCTCGATTCAGTCCATGATGGACGAACTTTTTGGCAAGGTGAGCGGCTGCTGCAAAGGCAAAGGCGGCTCAATGCACATCGGCGATCTGAGCAGGGGAATGATGCCGGCGATAGCAATTGTAGGCGGTAATTTGCCCCTGGCAGCGGGAGCAGCTTTGGCGTTTAAGATGCGAAAGGAAAAGAGAGTTGCTGTTTCGTTTATGGGTGACGGAGCAACCAACGAAGGCATATTCCATGAATCACTTAACATGGCTGCGTTGTGGCAGTTGCCGGTAGTTTTCGTTGTTGAGAACAATCTTTACGGGGCGTCCACGCACATCAGTCTTACCCTGCGGACAAAAACGATTTCAGAGCGGGCGTCAATTTACAAAATGCCGGGGCTGACGGTGGACGGCAATAACCCTCTGGTAGTCTATGAAGCCGCAAAAGAAGCAGTTGAAAGGGCAAGAGCCGGCAAAGGGCCGACCCTGCTGGAGCTTATGACCTATCGTATCACGGGCCATTCCCGCAGGGACCCCGCACTTTATCAACCGAAAGAGGAAAAGCTCAAAGCCAAAGAGAATGAGCCGATAGGACGTTTTGCCAAATACCTTATCGAGCAAAAAGTTGTTGACCGGACGCTGCTCGATGAAATCAGCAGGCAGATCGATGAGGAAATCGAACAGGCTGTCAAGGCCGCTATGGCAGCACCTGAACCAAAACCTGAAGATGCCCTTGAGGATGTTTTCGTGGAGCCTGTATGAAAAAATTAAGTATCGCTGAAGCGCTGCGTGAAGGGATACGCCGGGAAATGGCCCGGGATGAGCGCGTCTTCTGTATCGGTGAAGATATAGCGATTCCGGGCGGATGGGGTGGGGCATTTACCGTTACACTGGGATTGGAGAAGGAGTTCAAAGAACGATTGTTCAATACCCCGATTGCCGAAGCGGGGCTGATGGGAATAGCATGCGGTGCAGCGGTGATGGGGATGCGGCCTATCGCAGATGTGCAGTACAGTGATTTTCTCTTTTGTGCCATGGACCAGGTCTGCAACAATATCGCCAAGCTTCGGTATATGTCAGGTGGAAAGCTGAAGGTCCCGATCGTTCTGCGTGCGCCGGTAGGTGTTACAGGACGCGGCTCACAGCATGCCCAGAATATGGAAACATTCTTCATGCCCCTGCAGGGGGTTAAGATCACCTGTCCGGCGACGGCTTACGATGCCTTGGGGCTGCTTCGCACCGCGGTCCGCTGCGATGATCCTGTTATGATATTCGAACATAAACTGCTTTACGGATCGAAAGGCGCTCGAGCAGAATCAGGAGCTATTGATGCCTCCAGCGAGATTCCGGACGAGGATTATACCATCCCGCTCGGCAATGCAGTGGTGCGAAAAGAGGGAAAGGATGTAACGCTGATCGGCACACTGCTTATGATGCATCGATGTATGCAGGCGGCGGATATGCTGGAAAGAGAGGGTATCAACGCAGAGGTAATCGATCCCCGCAGCCTGGTTCCTTTTGACTGGGAGACGGTAAAGGCCTCGCTGGCGAAGACCGGCAGGCTGATTACGGTCGAGGAAAGTCCGAGGCGTTCGGGGATAGGTGCAGAGATAGTGGCTACGATAGCCGAGGAATATTCGCATCTGTTGAAGGCGCCTCCCATGCGGGTTGCCGCTGCCAATACTGTCGTTCCATTTTCCCCGCCCATGGAAAAGTTTTATCTGCCAGGTATAGAAAAGATTGTGCAAGCTGTTCGGCGGGTTTGTTCGGCTTAATACCTTTGGAGAAGTACATGGATCCACTAATGGAAAAAATTTACAGCCTGACGGAAAAGGAATGTGAACAATGCGCTAAACATGTCATGTTAGGCGGCGGCACACGAGGAGGGCCTCTTCTTGTTCGTGGCAAAGGGATCCGGGTGTATGACCCGGCAGGCAGGGAATATATCGACTGTACCAGCCAGAGCTGGGCGATGTACCTCGGTTTTGCCAACGAGACTATCAACCGGGTTGTCGCTGAGCAGATGGAAAAAATGTCGCATGTGCACCAGGGGTTTGACACGATGCCAAGATTTTATCTTGCCCGAAAACTGGCGCAGCTTGCGCCGGGCGATCTGAACCGGGTTTCCTTTACAGTGGGGGGCGGCGCGGCATGTGAAGCGGCAATGAAAATCGCGTATAAGAATACTCAGCCTGCTCGTGATTTTATCTGTTTATACGACAGCTACCACGGGACAACTTTGGCTACAATGGGTTCTTCGTGGATTTCAACCCGCGCAGCAGGAAAGCTTGTGGGAGGAAGCCGATTCCTCGGTCTTACTCGACCTTTTATACGAGTGCCTAATCCTTACTGCTATCGTTGTCCGCTAGGCCTGAAAAGAAAAAACTGCAATCTGGCCTGTGCACAGATGTTGCGCCTTACGCTGGAGCGCGGCATCGCAGGCAATGCCGCAGGTTTTATTATGGAGCCTATACAGGCCAGTGGCGGCCAGATAATACCGCCGAAGGAATATTTCCGCGAGATACGCAGTATTTGTGATGAGTTTTCCGTGCCGCTTATCTTTGATGAGATTCAGACCTATGCGCGAATCGGCGAATTTTTTGCAGCAGATTATTTTGGAGTTGTCCCGGATATTATCTTTCTTGGCAAGGGACTTGGGGCCGGTCTGCCTATCGCGGCAGTGATCGTTTCGGACAAACTGAAAGGTTTCGATCTGGATGCCGAGGAACTGCACACCTTCGCCAACAGCTCTGTCGCCCAGGTAGCAGCAGCCAAGCAGATTGAATTGCTGGAAAATGGTGTTCTGGAAAATGCCAGGCAGATGGGCAAATATTTGTATGATGGTTTGAAAGAAATTCAGAAGGATTTTCCTGAAATAGGCGATATACGCCAGGCTGGTCTGCACATAGGCGTTGAATTGGTCAGGGATCCCCATGACAAAGAGCCTCTGGCAAGAGAAGCTTTGCAGATTAAGTACAAGGCCATACAGCTTGGCCTTATCCTTGGAATGGCAGGGCCCAGAAAGCACATATTGAAGATTAAGCCTGCGCTGATTGTCAATCAGAGCGAATGTGATGAAATCCTCGATAAATTCCGCACTGCTCTGCAAACAGTGCTTCGTAAATAATAGAATTTTGCAGGCATGCCGAAAGGTGTTGGTGTGATAATGGAAAGTGTTATTAAAAAAATGGCGGATGAGAAACAGCAGCTTTTGAAAAAGCTGACGTTCTTTGACGCTAATGTATGGCTGGGCAGGCCTGAGGGTTTTCCTCTGGCGGAAGAATTGAAGGGAACCGAGTTGCAAAACGCATTGCGAAAACATTATATTGCCGGTGCTCTCATCTCGCATTGGCGTGGAAAGATAGTTTCAGCACAGGATGGCAATAAAACTTTGCAGGGATCGGCTGATTATCTTGCCAATGATAATTTTGTGATATGGACGGGTCTTCCGTTATATCCGGAGGATATCGGCCCACTCCCGGGTGTTGGGAAACCTGACAAAAAGGTTCGAGGCGTTCGCCTGTTTCCCAGGTCGCATAATTTCCCCCTCGTAAGCTGGTGTCTCGGCTCGTTGTGCAAATGGCTGGTTGAGCATAATATGCCACTGTTCATCTGGCACCTCGAACTGGATTGGGACCAGATTTATAAATTAGCAAAACAATTCCCGTCCCTGCGGATAATTATCGAAACTCAGACCCAAAAGATTCTTTATCATACCAGGCCTTTGTTTGGTTTGATGCGGGATTGTGAAAATGTTTCGGTCGAGCTTTCGAATTTTGCAGGTGCAGGCTTCATCGAATATGCTGTTGGCCGGTTTGGCGCCGAGCGCCTGATCTTCGGCTCATTCATGCCGGTCGCTGATCCGCTTGTGCCGATGGGCATGGTTCTGGACGCTGATATTTCAGAGTCAGATAAAGCACTCATCGCCGGCGGCAATATAAAAAGACTGATCGCGGAGGTTGCACTGTGAAGACCTCTTTTGTTGTTGATGCTCATCTACACGTTGGTTTGCCGGGAGTGTTTTTCGCGCCCCGGACCGACTCTGAGCAGTTGCTCTGGTTCATGGATAACCTGAATATACAATATTCCGTCTGTACCGATCAATTATCCGTACTTGAAGGATGCAGAGCAGGCATTGAGCATTTGCGCCAAATCTTTGAAAAATCCGCCGGAAGAATTTACTATCTTGGCGTTTTTCATCCAAAATATGCAAAAGAATCAATATCAATTCTGAAAAAGGCGGTAAAATGTGCAGGATTTGCAGGCCTTAAGATACATCCTTCGTTACACCATACTTTCGCAGATGATGATGTGTATGAATCGGCATGGCAATTCGCCGCTGAACACGATGTCGCTATCCTCACACACAGTTGGAGTGTTTCCGATTATAACCCGGTTCAGAAGTATTCAACGCCGTTGCTTTTTGAAAAGTTTGTCAGGAAATTTCCGCAGGTTCGTTTCGTGCTTGGTCACTTTGGCGGCCGAGGTACAGGCAGACATGAAGCTGTCCGGATGGTCAATGACTATCCTAATGTTTATGGCGACTTTGCCGGTGATATTTTCGACTATGAACTGATTGAAAATCTTGTCAAATCAGCTCCAGCCGAGAAGATACTCTTTGGTTCAGATTTTCCCTGGCTGGACCCGAGGGCGCATCTTTCACGGGTCCTTTTGGCTGATATAGATGACAGCATTAAAAGGAAAATCCTCAGAGACAACGCCATTTGCGTTTATAAAGTAGGAGAGAAAAAATGCTGAGCATTGATTTAAGAAATAACATTGCGCTGGTCATCGGCGGCAGCAGGGGTATCGGTGCTTCGGTCAGCAAGTGCCTTTCCACGGCAGGTGCGGCAGTTGTTTTTACTCATACCGGCAATCCTAAATACAGGCAAAGAGTTGAAACACTTGTGAAGAAACTTGAGGAGCAGGGTAATTTTATTAAGGCTGAGGCCCTTGACGCGCGTGATTCGGCTAAAACAACGCTGCTGGTCGAGCGAATTATTAAAGAACATGGCAGAATTGATGTTCTCGTGTGTAATGCAGGGCAGAACCTCGCCCGTCCCGCTGAAGATGTAACCGACCAGCAGTGGAAAGAGGTTATAGAAATTAACCTTAGCACCGCTTTTTATGCTGTACGAGCAGTCCTGCCGTACATGATGAAAGCCGGGTACGGCAGAATCATTCTTATCGGTTCCTCTGCGGTATACGACGGAGGCGGCGGAGCTATTGACTACGCAGCTGCAAAAGCAGGGCTAAGCGGAATGATGATGTACTTAAATAAACAATATGCCGCTAAAGGAATCCTCACGAATGTCGTCCATCCGTGTGTGATTGAAACCGATCTTTTGAAGGAACGCTACTCGGATGAAAACAAAAGAAAGCAACTCATCGCCCAGGTTCCTGCGGGCAGACTTGGCAAAGCCGAGGATATTGGCGGGCTTGTTGCTTACCTGGCAAGTGCATGGGGAGATTTCATCTGCGGCCAGGATATCCTGGTCGATGGCGGCAGAACATTTTTTGGTGAAAAAAGCTAGGAGAGCAGGAAATGTCCAAAGAATTTAAGCTTGCATCTAACCTTGTGCCCTTTTCACAGGTATGCGACCGTTTCGTGCCGGCAGGTTATAAAAAAGAAGACTTCGAATTTGAAAAGAAGCCTTTGTAGCAGCCTTAGGGAGATTTGATTTTGATACCGTATAAGCGAATTGTCGATCTGAGTCACAGGATGACTCCGGGCAGGGAGGAGTACGGACTTGAGATTGAAACCCACCGGACGGGCGAATTGTATTCCCAGTATAAAGTTGACAAGGATACCTGGTATATTCTGGAAAAGAAATAAATAAGGAGGCAAGTAAAATGTTAGCTAATCACAAATTCGGTACAACTATGCCGCCGTTCAGCGGCTGTGCAGACCGCTATTGCCTGGGCGGATACGGCAGAGGGGGAAAGAACATGCAGGAATGGCTCCAGATGGCAAAGAAAGTCAAAGGACTCGACGGCATTGAGCTTGTCGGCAACTGGCATGTAAATGATGACAATATCTACGATGTCGCCGGGATGTTCAAAGACAAAGGGCTGGAGATCTGTCTGCTGACTCCTGATTTATGGACACAGGCCAAGTGGGGCAGGGGAAGCCTCGCCGCGCCTGATATGAAGACACGGCAGCAGGCGATAGATGAAGTCAAAAAAGTGGTTGGTTGGGCAAATGAACTTAACTGTCCATACATTAACGTCTGGCCAGGACAGGATGGGTACGATTACAGTTTCGGGGCTGATTTTCTGGATAGCTGGAAATGGCTGCACGACGGCCTTGCCGAATGTGCCAAAGACGGCGGAAAAACAAAAATTCTGGTGGAATATAAGCCAAAAGAGCCAAGAAAGCATTGTTTTGTCGATCATGTCGGAACCGTATTATTGCTGCTTGCGAATATGGATGATGTCGGAGTTCTGCTGGATTGGGGCCATGCCTTCCAGGGTGGCGAGAACGTGGCGGAAGCCGCTGTAAGGCTGAGCCAGTTCGGAAAACTCGATTACCTGCACCTCAACGATAATTACCGAAGCTGGGATGATGATATGATGGTTGGGGCATTGCATCTTGTAGAATATCTTGAGCTTGTTTATTGGCTCAGGCGGGTGGACTATAAGGGCTGGCTGACACTGGATATTTTTCCATTTCGTGAAGACGGCATCCAGGCGGTAATACAATCCAAAGAATGGCTGGAAGCGTTTTTCCGTGCGGTAGATCGAGTCGGCATGGATGCGTTTACAAAAGTAATAAAAAGTCCCGACCCCTGCAAGGCAAGCGAGCTGGTAAGAAAAGCGATTAATATTTGAAAAAAAGGGATTTGTCATGCATACTTCACGGGAACGATTTTTGAGAACTTTAGATTTTAAGACGGTTGATATGCCGTGGGTCAGATGGGGCAGCTTTATATGGGACCAGACCATTAAACTCTGGCACAGCCAGGGCTATAAGGGACAGCCTCTCGATGACTATTTCGGCCTTGATCAATTGGTTAGAGTTGACCCATGGTATGGTCCTGTTCCTCCATTTGAACGAAAGGTTGTTGAGGAAGATGATCATACGATTACATATATCAATCATGAAGGCATCCTCATGCGCGAGTTCAAGGAGCATGCGGACACGAGCATGCCTCAGTTTCTCAAATTCCCTGTCGAATCCCCTGAAGATTTTGAAAAACTGGCATCTGAACGCCTGACACTGAATCGAAAAGGCCGATTTACAAAAGAATGGAAACAACAGGTCGCCGCCGGGGGAAGAGCACAAGCCAGAGTTGGCAAAGACACAGACTCCGCCAAATCCGGTAAAAAAACTGCAGATGCCGACCGTGACGGTGAGCAATGGCCTTCTTTGTGCTGGGCTGATCGATGGGGCGGCTTTTTTGGATCGCTGCGAAATCTGATGGGTGTGCAGGGTATTTGCTGTGCGTTTTATGACCAGCCGAAATTAGTTGACCGAATGATGGCTGAACGTGCGGATTCTATAATTGAGATAACTGAGGAAGTTCTGAAATATACAACTTTTGATACTTTCTGGTTCTGGGAGGACATGGCTTACAATAATGGTCCTCTTGTCGGACCCGAGCTGTTCAGTAAATTCGCCATGCCTTATTACAAAAAAGTCTGTCAGTACCTTCGCAGCAAGGGCATCAGGCACATAGGTCTTGACAGCGATGGAGACATACGCCTGCTGATACCTCTCTGGCTCGAAGCCGGCATAAATCTGTTATGGCCCTTTGAAGTGCAGTCAAATATGGATGTAGTACAGGTGCGCAAAACCTATGGGCATGATCTGGCGATGATGGGAGGTATTAACAAAAAAGAAATTGCAAAAGGAGGCGATGCGATGCGCAGCGAAGTCGATCGTGTAATGCCGCTTGTTGAAGATGGCGGCTACATCCCTGAACTGGACCATAGTGTGCCGCCTGATATTACCTGGCAGGTTTTCTGCGAATATATTGATTATCTCAAGTATCGCCTCGGACGTGGTTGATTTTTGTCTTTTGCGTTTTGATTTCAAGTAGCGCAAATATTAGCTGAAAGGACAGGTTATGGTAAAACTGAAAAAGTTCAAGGGTGAGGCCGATAGGGAACGGCTTTTAGCCTGTTTTCACGGCGAAAAAACTGATCGGGTACCAAATTTCGAGATTCTGATAGAGGACCAGCATGTTACTAAATTGCTCGGCCGCGAGGCGGGCAATACACTGGGGGTTGGTGGTGACCCTGCCAAGGGCAGCGAAGCAGCAGAAGGCGTCCGGCCGATGTATGCGAAAGACTATATTGAGCTTTGTCAGATTATCGGTCAGGATGCTATAGCTATGGAGAATTTCTGGACCCCCATTAAAACTCGCAAAGAAGACGGTACCATTGCGCTTTTGAATGACCGCAGTTTCAAAACCGCTGCCGATCTGGATCGGGTAATCTGGCCGACTGAAAAAGACATGGAAGAAAGACTTCAGTACGTCAGAGAATATGTAGCAGCCGTTAAGGGAACAAAGATCGGTACTGTTTTCTCAGGCTGCTGTATATTCCAGACATTGTATGAATTTGTAATAGGTATGCATGATTGTATGATAATGATGCTGCTGGAGCAGGACCTTTTCAATGAGATGATGGCAAAATCTGCTGACTATTTCGCTGAGCTTATGAGGCGGGTCGTAGCTGAGGGTATCGACATGTTCTTCCTGGCTGATGATTTTGCGTTTAACAAAGGGCTGTTTGTTGAGCCGAAACTTTTCGAAAAACTCTGGCGGCCGCACTTCGAAAAAATTATGGCCCCTGCCTTGGAGGCGAATCGGCCCGTTTTATTCCATTCGGACGGCAAAATCGATGAGGCCGTCGAGATGCTGCTTGATATGGGAGTCTGCTGCATAACACCCATGGACCCTTCAGGTATTGACTACGCAAACTACAAAAAACGTTATGGCTGTCGTGTTACGCTTCACGGCAACATTGATATTCAGTGGCCTTTAGCCACTGGTACTCCTGAAGATGTGGAAAAAGATGTGAAGGAACACATGGATGTCTTAAAGCCCGGCGGACGATGGATAGCAGGCTCTAGCCACAGTATAGTCAATTATGTTCCTCACGATAATTTCATTGCCATGCTTAATGCGATTCATAAGTACGGAGTTTATTAAAAAAACATTAAATCACCGGAGGAATCGGCATTTTTTCTTTTGCAGGCCATAACGTGATCGAAAGGATTGGTTTATGCCGTATAATATTCGAATTGTAAGCACATATCCGCCGCGTAGGTGTGGGATAGGCACATTTTCACGTGATCTCGCCAACGCCCTTGAACATTTCACAGGGGAGGTCGGTCACATAAGAGTCGCGGCAATCGATAATAACAATCTAACATATCACATCCCCGTAGACCTTGTCATAGACCAGCATAATCCCGAATCCTGGGGCTATGCCATCAAGGATATAATAGTCCGCGCCAATGAAAGCACCAACCCGACGATTGTTTTACTGCAGCACGAATATGGGCTCGATCCGGATAAAAACGGAGTGGATGGTCAGGGCACAAACTTTGTGGACATGGCCAAAGCATTTAACGATAAAGGCATTACTGCCCTGGTTTACCTTCACACCATACTGGACGAGCCTGACCCGCATCAGAAAAAGACCCTGCAGGACCTTGCCGGACACAGTGATGGACTGATTGTTACCACGGAAAGCGCGATTCATATGCTCGAATCCGACATTTATGGAATTGAACATTCCAAGATTAAACACATTGACCATGGAATCAGAATGCAGCATCCCTCCCAATATGACCGCCTGGTGATTAAGGAACAATATGGATTAAAAGACATTTTTCTGATTACGACGCTTGGATTGTTGTCGCCTGATAAAGGCCTTCAGTACAGCATACCTGCGTACGCCAGATTTTTACGGGAATCGTGCACGGATAGTCAAAAAAACCAGATAGTCTACCTTATCGCAGGCCAGTGCCATCCTGATTTTGTCAGGTCCAGCGGAGGAGAGGAATACCTCAGGTACCAGGAGATGATTAATAAAGCCCTGGCCGACTCCGGCCTTAGATGGTGTAAAACAAAGGAACTCGATACCGTAAACTGGGGACAATACGATATTGTATTCCTTGATACATTTCTCGACGAGAGCACTTTGTTGAAACTTTACGGCGCGACGAATGTCATGCTCCTGCCTTATCTTAATATGCATCAGATATCAAGCGGGGTACTGGCAGATACATTAGGTTCAGGCAGGGTGGCTGTTGCGACAAAATTCAAATATGCTCTTGAGCTGATACATTCTAACAGGCCCTGTCAAGGCGGACTGGTTATCGGCAGACATGCAAGAGGCATCCTTGTTGACCCCGGAGAAGCTTCGATAGATCAGATCGCCCATGCCCTGGATTATCTGGTTTTCAATCGGTATAAGCGGCTGCTTATGGAAAAGCAGGCCCACCAGAGAGGCTACCAGATGAGATGGCAAAATACCGCCTGGGCATTGCTGCAGCACATCGCATTTGTCAGAGAGGAAAAGGAAATCATCACCGGAAGAGGAGTAAAATTCAAAAGAGAAAAACCGTCTGCGCTCCAGAGAGACAGCCAGAAAGAAAAGAAACCGGATAATAGCCCAACTTTCGCACTTCGGCGGTGAAATTTCGATTTTCAAAAAATTTTCCCCGCGTAACGTTTCACAATCGCTGAAAATGCTCGAAAATCCTGCATGGTGAAGACCTACCCTATTGCAAGGCGGTTTTTCTGATGCCA
>JBDRHL010000211.1:0-6523 GCA_043816955.1 Planctomycetota bacterium
GGCCATCTTTGCCAACTCATTCTCATTTGGGCTGAGATTGATGTGTACGGTTAATGGTCTTGGCATTCCAGAACTCCTTAAAGAATCTTCTCTGGAATACCTATCGGCTATCGGCAGTTAATATCTTGAATTGGTATAAGACATATTCCGACTATAAGCTCAAGGAATGGCAGTGTCATCGCAACAAACATTCCAACTTTCGGGCCGACAAGTTCATAACTATATACGCTCGCCAGAAAATCATACGGCTGGCGGATTTTTGGTAGCGAACTGTAGATAAACATACAGCCAATAGCAACTCTCACAAAATACAGAAAACTTTCAAAAACTTTCCCCTTAGTGATTCTCATTTTCTTGCTCCGAATTATTTCTTTGCCACTCAATCCAGCCGTTTTTGTAGATGAAAATATTTTTAAAGCCGTCATCGAAAAGATTTGCCGCTACTTTAGCCGCATAAACGCAGCCCTGACTTTGGCAGTACACTACAATTTGCGAGTTTTTAGCAATATCTGCTAATTTTGATTCTCTGCCTGCCTTGCATAAAGTCGTTGGAATATTGATTGCATTTTCGATATGACCGGCCTCGAAATCGCTGCTTTGTCGAGAGTCAATAATTACAGCTCTATTGCTTATCAGATTTTTAACGTCGTCAGTGTCTACCTTGGGGATAAAGTTTTCGATATTAGCCGCAACTATTGGCTCTGTTGCCCCTGCATAAGCAAGAAATCCTGCGTCGTATGCGAAATGATAAACCATTCCGCCAAAAAGTGCGATTATTACAAGGGCTGCGAATTGAGCGATTGATAGACCAAAATTCATCGACCTGCCGATATTTTTTACCTTGCGCAGTAACAATTTGCTTATAAACCTTATTAGAAGTACTGCAGCAATTGCTGCCACTGAAAACATTGCAAATCTTTTTCGTGCAGATGCAAATATTTTTGAAAGACTAATTGGTTCTGCTGAAACGATAAGCCCTGTACCGTCCCAAATTGGGGCAAGTTGACAATAAGGCATTACCTCGACCGGATTCGGCGGATCGAATATCATCGCCTTGCCGTCTTTATCGCTGAGAAAAAGAACATAGTGGTCATATTCTTTGCTTGCTGGCAAGGATTTTACGTGCAGGATAATTGGGAAGGGTGATTTACGGAGTTCTGTGGCACTTAACCTTTCCAGTGGTATTGCGTACATACCATAGTCTTTTGCTGCCCCCTGTAATTCCGCCAGCGAACTACCTTTGGAAGAACCTATATATTCTGGCTTGAGTAATTGCCCAAATTCCACATCTTTTTCAGCAAGCTTAAAAGCAGTATATACGCAGTATAAACCACAATAAGGGGCGTAAGAATTTCGTTTAGTATTAATAATTTTATTCGCATGTTCATTCCCTTGCACAATTGACGAAATGTCCAAAACCAATACAAATATCAACATCCGACAACGAAGAAATTTTGGCCAATGTGTTTGATAATTCATTTTTACCTTCCTTAAAGAGCACAAAATCACGATGCTAACACATCAAGAGGTTATTTTTTACTAAGAAACAGCAACCACCAACCAGATAAGACTACAACTACAGCTATGATCACTATTACCCAAATAAAAGAATAAGACTCAGGAAACTTTTTCTCTGTAACACCTGATGTTTCTAAAGGCTTTTTACTTATTACGGTTTTTTGTGGTGTCATTAACTCCTTTACTTCTCCTTCTTTCTGCCCCGAAGAGATAATATTTTTATTTGATTTTATGCCAGGTGTTTTTTCTGAAGCTAACAACTGGTCAACATCTTTTTTAATACTCTCAATTACTAGGTCATCTATGTATGGGATTATTCTACCGTCCCTCCACTCATATGGGATACCGGGAACTTCATCATTTCTGATGTAGGCTCCCTCGGGCAAATCCATCTGAAAAGCTCCCATTTTATCAAAATCGGGGTTCCAGATAATATTGGACCGAGATGCCAAGTATTGATAATGGTATTCTTTGTCTTTATATACCTGATATCTCTCTGCTGTTCCCGCCACTGGAAACCACACGCCATCAATATTATCAAGTTTTACGTTGTCCACAACAAACTTTAATGCTTTAGTTCCTTCATTTGATAAAGGCTGCCCATCTGTATGTATATCACCGATTTCTTGTCGTATTAAGGCCTTACGATAGTTATAATTACATCCCGGATCGATCCAAACCTTATAGTAACCATATTTACCAACAGCTTCCACGACATAACATGGTGATCCGCTGACGTTTTCCATTTCACTTTTTAAAGTCAGATTTGATGAGCTTAACATTGTTGAAGTAAAATGTTCCGTACCGCCGGGGAAAAGACCATCAAGAAAGGATGATTCAGAATCATACTTAACTAAAATACTCTTTAAGGATTTGTCATGTGAAAAATAAGCAACGTCCGAAGCACCTGCTTCTTTTAGCTTGGTTCGATTAATAAAAAGCGATCCATCCCAAATTGCGCGAGATTCAATAACGGGAACCTCTTTCCCATCAGATGTCTCAAGTCTAAGCGTAAAAAGATCTACTCTGTCGCCATCTTGCCGAAAACTGCTGATATAACGACGTTTGGTAATCTCACCAGATTTTCCCTTTTGATCAGGATATGTAGTGATCACCTCACTATCAAAAGCTAACGGTAAGCAACTATTAAAATTACCTTGAGCTTTACGCAACAATATTTCTGGGGTTAAAGCATCTTCGCTCTGTGCCTTCAAAACTCCAATAGGTAACAATATCAAACATAAACTGACAATTAACATATTTCTGAATTCTAAATTTCGTATTAACCAATACATAGCCTTGACTCCTATTTCCTATAACCCCATTGCTGTTTTATCCAATCTTGTAATGAATTTTTTGCAAGGTAATTGTACATATTTAACCCGAATACTCACAAAAACGAACTTATACTTTTTTGCACTTACGAGAGCAAAAAAGTTGGCATGCTAAAAGGTTTTCGTCTCACTGATTAATCTGTCTAAGCTAACACCTTGGCATGCCAACTTATAAAACCAATTTGAATCAACAGTTTCCACTGCCACAAACGTTACCAAGTCCGGGCTTGAAACCTGCACATTCTGGGAGATCTTTGCATGGATTGATACTACCTATATCACAGTTGCAGGCATCGTCTCCGGCGGTTTGGGATTCTGCAAAGCTGTTAACTCCACACGAAGGAATTCTGCTGCTACACGTTGTGAACTTGCAACACGTACAAGACCCTTTACCATTTATTTGTTGGGCTGTTATTGTATCCATTTCCGCTGGCAAGAATTGTGCCATGGCAATAAACGAAAACGCTAACAGCGATATCCCAGCAAAACACACTCGTGAAAGATTTAATGCTTTCATAAAAACTCCTTTCTTACCAAATTTATGGTAATTAAAACAGATTCATCTTGCAAACAAAAAAGATACATTTAATTTATCTGTGTAGTTTTTACACAATCATAAGCATCACCTCCTTAATACGCCGTTAAACTGATTCACGAACTGGTTTCAAACATTTCTTTTTTAAGCAACTGTCAAGCGAAGTAAACCATAGTTTTATTGAATGATTTTCTTAAAAAATTCCATAATCCTTAAAAACCTTCTTCCATATACTTAATGACAAATTTGGGCTAAATACCCTGTAACAAATTAGTAACAACTTTGACAGTTTTTATAAGACATTCAGTTACAAGAGATTACAGTTATGAGTTTTTTGTAACGGTCCACAGTAATTCAGGACAGATGTTTTTTAAGGCATTTGTATCGCGGCTTGGATTTATTTTGGTCGGATGCTGCGGTGTTTTTATGGTCGATGGTCTCTTGCCGCAGTATTCTTTTGTACTGGTAGAACTTCCACCCGAGGATACCTTCGTTTTTGCAGAATTGTTTGACGGACAAACCGCTTGATCGAAAAGTTTCAAGAACCATTTGTGCAAATTGGCATTCTTCCGATTTGACCGGCGACGATCCACCCGGCCGGACAAGTTTTATGTTTTCGCTCATAGCTTACTCCGAGTTCTGACTATAAGCGAAGATTACCCGCAGGAACAAATTAAAACAAGGTGTGCTTCACCGGACGGATACTGTATTCTGCTCGTTTTTGGCCCTGCTGTTACGCAAGGAGTTGGAGAATCGTCTTGAGCAGAAGGATTTTAATGTTGAATGGGCCGATGTGATCAGGGATTTGGATAATCTGGTGGAAATGGAAATTACGGTATCTGATAGGCGCTATACGGTTCGTAGCAATACCGAAGGTACAATTGCCAAGGTCTTTGGCGCCTGTTGCGTTGCTTTACCGCCGATGCTGAGCTAATGCTAACAATCGCCATGTGATCTGGTTGCAAAGGGTAAAAACGTGACACTATGCGAAAACAGATTTTGTAACTGCTTGCTAACACAAACCTTGCGATTTGCTACTGTAGAAGATGGGCTTGACTGACTTTTTACTTTTTTATTGGTAAAAATCTTTAGGTTATTTTTATAACTATAGTATTGACACAAGGTTATGTTTTCTCGTCAACGACAAAATCCCTATTTTGCGACGTTTTGCATGCTGTCGTAACCTCTTATAAATAAATAGGTTATATAAAACCCAGTCAGCTTGAGGAGCTACTTTTTTCTTTTGATTTTTTTACTTTTTTTCAAAATTTCCGTGAACGGTTACCGAGCCGTTTTTATTTTAAGTACCAGTTGTTAAAGAGCTAAACTGACGCCAATTTTTTGGAAAGTACCGTCAATCAGCAAAAAGTTTTTAAGCTGTTTCAGTAGCAACTGTCAATCGTTTTTGCGATTGTATAAAAGTTTTCCTGCCATCTATTCGGCGGAACATCTTCGGTTATGCCCAGCAGAAAGCGCTGGTGCCCGGCAGCAGCATCTATTATCTCCCGGGTAGTATCAGCAATCTGCTCTGTCGATGCCAGATGCACCGAAGAAGGGAAATTTATCCAAAGGCATTTATCCGGCCAGACCGCGATAGCTTCAGGCAATGTCATGTCAGTATCAGGGGCAGGAGTAAACGCTTCGATGTAATCCAGTTGGCTTTGTTGTATCAAATTTGCTATCTGTTTGCAATTGCCGTCAAGGTGCGACCCTACAAACTTGCCGGTTTTATTCAGATACTCAGCAGCCTCATTGTAATTGGGCACATAAAACTGCTCGAAACCCTGCGGGCCTACGAGGTCTACCACGACGTTGCCGCCATAATTAAATGCTACTGCCGGGGAATCTGCCAATAGTTTGTATCGCCGTCGTGCCGCGTTAACCAATGCCGTATATAACTTGAGAACCTCGTTGCGTCGCTCCATCCACTCGAAACAAAAACACTCGGTACCCATCCAGCTAATTACAGTCTGCAAAGGTTCCGAGCCTATGTTGCCGCGGAAAAACACATCGTTGCCGGCAATTTGTTGTGCCTTGACAAAGGTTACGTAATCAGGTTCATAATGCTCATTATCGACCATAAAAACAAGCTTCTTGTAATCCTGTGGATCGGTAAAAAGATGTTTTGTGGTCCACCTGGTAAAGCCCGCCTCCCGCTGTACTACGGAAAGTTCACCAAACGGCGTATCGTAATTCGTGCGAACGTACCATTCGTTCTTCTCAAGATATCGTGTGGTTACACTGTTGACATCAGGGCGCCTTGTCCGCAGAACGTCCACAGTTTTGTCAATTACACAAACGCCCATATTGCGAAGCTTCCGCTCGGCCTCGCATCTCGGCAGTTTATTCTCATAAACCGTGAACGGCATTTTATCTACGTCCTTGCCAGCAAGGGCACGCTCAACACGCTCTCGTGGGGAAAGCTTCATTTATAAACCTCGCTATCTGTATTTGTATTTATCTGTGATTCTGGCCGATCCAGCTCGACCACCTTTGATTCAAGCCTGGCCTGCTCTGCCGCAAAAACCATAAGATGAGTTTCAAGTGTTTCCTGCGGACCCGACATTATTCCGGCTGTATCACCAGTAGCAACTGCTTGAATAAAAGCATCCGCCAAGCGATAATCCCCACCGCCATGAGCACCGGCTATTGAATCATCCAAAATCGAAACATCATAGTTTTTTGTTTGGTCAGAGAGGAAATCAAAGTGTTCAATTCTGGAGCTATCTCCGTAAATTTGGCCGTGCGTCCCGAAAATGCGAGTTTTTCGCCCCCAATGCTCAGTAAAGGCTGTGACAGTAAAAGAAGCGGTTTGCCCGCCCTCAAAAAGCATATTTACAACCTGATGGTCGGCAACATTATTATCACATCCATATACACATCGGCCGTAAGGACCTGTTCTGATCGCCTCTCTAATACCTTCCGAAGTTAGATCAGGGGTAACTCCGTAAAGCCAACTAAGATCACCACGATTAAACCTTCCTATATAAAACTTCAGGGGGTATCTCCTTGACTCCAGTACATACAATCGGTAGTATTTGCGATCATGGAAGATTACCCGCGAACATTGATGGAATTGGAAAAGCGGTTTTCATCGGAAGAGGCCTGTCGGGAATATTTGGAAGTTCTTCGATGG
>JBDRHL010000212.1:0-18845 GCA_043816955.1 Planctomycetota bacterium
GGCCATCTTTGCCAACTCATTCTCATTTGGGCTGAGATTGATGTGTACGGTTAATGGTCTTGGCATTCCAGAACTCCTTAAAGAATCTTCTCTGGAATACCTATCGGCTATCGGCAGTTAATATCTTGAATTGGTATAACAAGCCGGTAAAGAAACAATCACTACCCTAGCCTTCGATTCCCTTGCTTGTCCGCCGATGATTCACGATTGGGTATGGGGGCAATTGTGTTACATCAGCGGCCGGCCAATGCCAGCCAACACAGGAATCGGACTAGCACGTGCCAACGGTTGTAGGTGCTCGATGGACCTTATAGCGGTTTTAATCCTGCAGATTCAATTCAGTTCTTTCAGGCACTGGGTAAACAAGGCAGTGCATTTGATTACGTCTCTGCTTTTTCACGATGCTCGCGCGCATTTACTCGCACAGGCAAGAAGGTCTTTGTCTCCGAAACAGCTTCCATTGATACCGCGGATAACCTCGTCCAGGCAATTGCCTATTGTAAAACGAAAGAGGTTGATGAACTTCTACCAGGCCAGTGGAAGAAAATCAGGGCAGATGCTGAGGTTGATACCCATATCGCTAAAGTTGCCTGACAAGGTTGATTGGAAGGCTACGAATATTTTTTTACAATGGTGTAGTTGGCCGGAACGTTACACCTATTCACGCCAGAGTTCTTTATCTTTGGTACCAAATGACTTGCCGGTCACGGGAGTAGCCATAGTAACGGGCATCTCAACGGTGAGCGTCTCCCGGCCTCGGACAATCCTTGCCAGTTTTTCACTTGTTTTTGAAACAGGCGCAGTGATAAATTCAGGAACAAGAAAAGAATCGAGACAGAAGTCATAAAACCGTGGGTCTTTCTGGGGCAGCAACAACGGCTTATAAACCCTACCCTCGTTATCAATGTAGCTAAAGTAAGGCTTGGTAAATATGTCATAATCCATTTTGCTGCTGAAAACAATCCATCGACTGTTACTTGACCAGCTATGCCAGGATTCGCTCCGGTCGCTGTTGATGTCCAGCCGCCGATATTCGTACCTTCCTGTTCGCTTTGCAGCCTCGATGTCTATCATATACAGGTCGCTGGTCATATTATGGGTAACCCACGTCCCGTACGTGCACATGCAGGCCAGCAACCAGCGGCCATCGGGGCTAACCCTCGGCTGGATGATACTCAGACCTGTCTCGGCCGCCGAAAGTACGGTTTCCACTGGACCCCACTGACCGGTGTTTACATCATAACTTACCCTTACCAGGTCATACATAATCTTATCATGCTTAATCTCATTTTCATCTTTCCACCACTTCGGCGCACTGGAAAAATACAGCCACCGACCGTCGGGCGACCACTCCGGAAAAGTCTCCAGCCGGTCCTTCTTACAAATGCTCGGCGAGGTCTCCATAGTCCTTGAGTCAAGCATATAATAAATCAGCCCCGAGTCCACTTCGAGGATATCCTGAACGTAGCTGCGGGAAGAATGAAAAAAGAGCCGAGGCTTATTGATGGAACAGACTATCAGCCGCCCGCTGGGATGCCATGTGGTAAATCCCAACTTCCTCCCAATCTTTGTAATGGTCTCACTCTCTATCAGCAGGGCGCTGACACCGTACTTTGTGCTGCGTATATCGATCAGCATTTTGTCCGGCAGGTTTCTCCGAAACGAGTGACAATTGACACAGCCGTTTTCGAAAAATCTGTTTTCCAATATGGCTGATTCGTCACAGGTCTCTAAATTCCGTTGATAGATTCCCATTTGCCCCCATTTGGAATGTCCCGGATATATTTTTCTGTATACCAGAAAATTATCTATATCCTCGCTGGCAATCTTGTTGGTGATGGTTGGAAAGCGACTCCATCGGCTGTTTTGGGTCTTTACAAAAATATCGAAATATAGTTCTCGGCCTCTGTTCATATTCAAAAGTTGATGCCAGCGGCCGGCTGGAATTATAATGCTCCCTGTTTTGCTGAAAACCTCGATAACCCGGCCGTCTTTAGAGTATATCTTAACACAATAACGTCCTCCACTTTCCTTGATCAGGAAATTCAAAGGCGCGATATTTGGAGGAATAACGGTCCCGCTGTAGTCCGGCCAAATCTTTATAGAACGCTCGACGGAAACATACCGCTCTATAGGCCCGTCTCTATGGTCGAAAACACACCAAGCCGCAGCAGCTAATATGACCAGCAGAACTAATCGAAACAAATTTCGACAGCGTGTTCTCATTTCTTCATCCCTGAACGGTTGTAAAAATAATAGAAGTAATAACTGTCGCCGTGTTTCTCTGCCAGACGACCATAGACTGCCTGCCTGTACTGCTTATAAAGTCTGTAGTCACGACTGAATTCTTTAAACCGGTTAATTGAATCGGCGCTAATAGAAAAACCGTGCAGAACAACCTGTTTTCCAATCATTGCACGATACAATAATATCGCCTCTTCGTAATGACGGGGAATCTGGGTGTAGCCAAAATCTTTCAATCGGTACAGATTCTCACTAAATTTATCTAGGTGCCTGCTCATCAAATACAAAGCCATCAAATACTCAAAAGCCATTTGGTTTTGCCTGTTTTCGGCCAATAGCTGCAATAATAACTTCTCATATTTTACTTCACTATAAGCAAATTCATTCCTTAACATTATGCGGCGCAGACCTCGAATATCCTCATCTTCCGAAAGCCGGTTGGGATCGGTTTCGAGCAAATCCAGGTATTTATTGGCCCAATGACTGTAAAACAGTGTTCTGCTGAGTGCTCCAAGATATACGCGTGCGGCACCGTAATTGGCCTTTGCCATACTTATCAGTGCCAGGCGTTTGAAAAGCAGAGGATGTTTACTGAGTTGAATGGCCTCAGTCATGGCGTTTTCGGCCACATTTATAAGACCAAGGTCAATGTGGCTATCGACTATCTTCCATAATATTGTCTCGGACTGAGTTCTTTCCGGAATGGTCATAAACAGAGCAGGCAGGTGTTGGGGATATGAGAACATTTCATAGCCGAGTCGGCCGGTATGGTACAAGGCATGGTTCACTGAATGCGTGATGAAACAGCTCCGCTGTGTCAGAGAATTGCCATACCGGTAGCGACGAGCGGCCGCAAGTACCTGCGGCCATTTCTTCTGCCAATCGTAGTAGACAACAGCAAGTAAACATTTATTTTGGCTGTTGTGCCAGAAGGAAATAACGGCACCGGTGAACAGAAACAAAGCTATCGAACCAATACGCCATTTAGCTATCGCTGAGCCGGGATACGACGAATCCGGCTTTGCTGACTTCACATTAGGCTTTTTCTCACCTCTGCTGCTCTGCGAAGAAGATTCAGCAGCCTTCTGAGAGGATAATGTTCCACGGCCGGTTAGGACACGCCAAAGCCCCACCACAAGTCCGATCAAAGGCAGCGACAGGTAAAGACCATAAAGCATTTCTCCTATCATTTTTTTTGGGCTGGCTTCATAACCAATGGATTTCCAGGGGACAGGCAGCAGCTCAGTAAAGGCGTCGAAGAGGCGCTGTCCGAAAATTAGAGCCCCTATAAGATATGGAATGCCGGCCGCCAACACCAGATACAAAAAACCTGTCCGATGCCGACCTCTGAAAAAGAACTCATAAATCACGCAAAGTACCCCAAAAAGCAGGTACGCACCGCCGGCAGCTACATACAGGATTATTGAGAAAATCAAAAAATAAATCGGACCCGACATTTTGCTCTTTGAGGTCGTTTTTAGATAAACACAGGAAAAAATCAACGCCGCCAGAAAAGCCATTGTGGTCGGAAACAGATATATATATTGGCTGTAAGCGGCCAGCAAAAAGAGCGGCCCTATAAACCGGATAAAACGAAGACGATAAGCGCCTATGGCCTTAATATAATAGTTGGTACACAGGTAAATCAACCACGCCTGCAGGGTAACGACAAGCCCCCCAGCCCAAGAACAATAGAAAAACTGCGACAAAAAAGAGCAGAGATATTCAAGTAGCCCACCCGGATACGATAAAAATTTTCGGAAGAACCACCAATCTGTGAAAAACACCGGGAAACGATTAAACCACCCCCCGCCGTGGTATAAAAGGCACGGCTCGATTTCAAGCCAGATATACAGGTAGAACAAAACAAAAAAGACAGAGCCAGCGGCCGGCCTGCAGAACTTTGAGATGAGCATCGCGAGGTTTTTTAAGCAGGTGGACCAACAACCTCGCCAACTTCGTATGGAATGCCCATTCAACTCATGGCTCGACTTCATAGGAATCGAGGTCCCATGCGACAGTACAAATACTGTGACCCTTCACTGGTATTTTATCAGTATTGGACAACACATCCAAAATCAAATACCTAGTTCTTATTTAGAGGCTGCCTTCAACATCTTTTTTGAACTTTCATCAAGAAAAACAGTATCCAGGCCGAGAGCGATGAGATTGTAGCCCTGGTCAATTGCAGTTTGAATGTTCTCAGAATTCGGCCGCACGATGTGTAATCCTGCGCTTAGCTTGTGATTATGGCATATATTGCGATATTTATCCAGAGCAGCAACCATCTCGGGGTGATTCATTTGACCGGTGATGCCCATCGAGCCGCTAAGATCCAAAGGCCCTATGAATAGAGCATCAACTCCATCGACTTTAACTATTTCATCCAGATTGGCAACGGCATCTTTGTGCTCCACCTGCATAATCATCGCAATCTCATCATTGGCATTACTTATGTATTCTTCGAAATCCATACCACGCATATTGGCCCGACTATAACCGAAACTGCGTACTCCGCAAGGCGGGTACTTTGCCTGCCGGACAGCCTCTTCCGCCTCGGCTGCTGTTTTTACCATAGGTATTATCAGACCAGAGGCGCCGGCGTCCAGACTTCGGTGAATCCATACCGGGTCATTCAGTGGCAGACGTGCGACAGAGCAACAATCGAAGGCAGCAATAGTGCGGAAGATATTGGTCATTGTTTCCAAGTCAATCGCACCATGTTCTAAATCGACACATATCCAATCGAACCCCGCCTTAGCAAATATCTCAGCGATAGCAGGATGGCCGATCTGCATCCATGCGCCGCAGCTTATTTGCCTTTCCAGCAGGGCCTTACGCAGTTTATTATTCATTGTCCTATCCTTCTTTGTGCAGATTACAATACGTCTATCACCTCTGGATTTAATATGTCAAGCTGCCGAAATCTTCTTTCATAACAGGCTTTGATATTAGCTAAGACACGATGGGCCATACGCTTACACGCTTCAACAGTACTACTTCCAATGTGTGGGGTCAACAACACTGTAGATAACTTTCTTAAATCTTTTTCGGAATCAACGGGGACGTACGGTTCGTTCTCAAAAACATCAAGCGCCGCGCCAGCAATTCGACTGGCTGCAACGGCATCATATAAAGCTGCTTCATCAATAATACTACCGCGGGCTGTGTTGATTAAAAAAGCATGTTTCGGCATTTTCATAAGAAATTCTTTTCCTACAAAGTGCTTTGTTGCCTCAGTTGCAGGAAGATGTAAACTTATCACATCAGCTCGAGCTATGGCCTCATCCAAAGATGAAAACACCTGTAATATTCCCCATTTTTGTTTCATCTCTTGGGCATCTAATTGGGCAATATCATAACCTATTACGTTCATGCCAAAACCAAACGAGGCAATCTTTGCGACCTTGCAGCCAATTTTGCCACAGCCGAGAACCAATAAGATTTTAGCACGCATCTCTAAGCCAAGCTTAGGCTGCCACTTATCGGCTTTCATGTCTGTATTGTGTGAGGCAACTTGACGGGCTAATGAACCAAGGAGCCAGATCGCATGTTCCGCAACCGAATCATCCAGTACACCGGGCGTATTTGAAACTATTATCCCCCCTTTGGTGGCGTTAGCCTTGCTAATTCCATCATGCCCCACGCCGAAACGAGCAATGATTCCTCCACGGGGCAACACATTGTAGAGCTTATCGTTATAGCGGTCAACACCGATAACGGCAGCGAACGCTCTGTGTTTAGTAATGGCCTCAGCCAGTGCTGTTTCTTGAGAGGGAACGGGGACACATTTAAACTCTGAAGATCCCTTAAAAATCGGTTCTGCCTTGTAATATTCCTTTTCTGTGACGCATACTTCAGGCTTCAATTATACACATCCTCAACCAATGTTCTGGTTCAGTTTTACGATTAAGATAGTTTCATCGCCAACATGGATTTAATGCTATCCAATGCCTTTTCGACCTTGGCCTGAGCAGTGAATTCAAGCCCTATATAACCATTGTAACACAACTCCACAATAACCATTACTATGTGTGTATAACGAATGTCGCCTGTGCCGGGCTCTAATCGGCCTGGAGCATCGGCAATGTGAAAATGACCTATCACGTTAATATACTTTGTTATATTTGAAGAAAGGTTGCCCTCGGTGATATATTGATGATAGATGTCAAAAAGCATTCTGACGTTTTCAGAGCCGACCTTTTTAATAATCCTTGCAGCATGCTCACTTCTATTGAGAAAGTGGCCTGGATAATCGATTCTATTTAATGGCTCCAGCAATAATGTTATATTTTTCTTTTCGGCCAATCCGGCACACTCTTTAAGACCCTCAATGAGGTTGCTTTCCTGTTCCTGTACATCTATATTTTCCAATTCGTTTCCTGCACAAATAATTAATTTCGAGCATCTCAGAAAACGCGCAACCGAAATCGACTCTTTAAGCTGTTTCAGGGCCTCCGTTCTGTCATCTTGGTCTACAAGCGTCGGTTTTATAAAGCCACAAAATGTGACCACATCCATTTTCAGTTCCTCACAAAGCTTGCTTATGGCATTGATATCCTTGCCTTTCCAATCCCAGAACTCGATAGCATTGTAACCAGCCTTTTTTACTATTTGGGCCGCCTCAACCGTACTGATTTCGTCAAATATTATATCTGTATTCGGACTGAGTCTTATCATTTATTTAACTCCGCATATTGGTCAATTGCTTATGTGAATATCAACATTTCAGCATAACCTGGATAACATCTTTCGCAGTTTTATCAACCAGTTCATACGCCTTTGGTGCATCCTCGAACGGAATTTCATGCGTAATCAATTTTTCCAGGGGGATTTGTGGAAATAAATTTATGGCGGCTGATATACGTCTGGCTTTATCCCAGCGATTTGAAAGTTCATGGCCGATTCCTCCGACCTGGGTGCTCTTAATCCGTACGCGGTTGACATGGAATTCTTCGCCGAGATGTACATCTGTCAGCGGCGTTCTATACCAGCTTATCGCCATTACAGTTCCGTCATAAACAACACTGCGAATTGCCTGATTTAATCCTTGTCCGCTGGAGCTGACTTCGTATGCTATATCAACACCGCGATTATCCGTATGTTCCTTAATATAAAGCGCCACGTCCTTGCAATCCCGAGGGTTAATAACAAAATCAGCGCCGAATTCTTTAGACATCTCCAGTCGCTTTTTAATCAGGTCTACAGCGAAGACCTTCTGTGCACCTGAAAGCTTTGCAAGCTTGACTGCTATCAGACCCAAAACGCCTTGCCCAAACACAGCGACCGATTCGCCGAGGTTTATACCACCATCCAAAATACCATTATAGGTTGTTACAAGATTTGCCATAAATATTCCCTGCTTAGCGGGAATATGCTCAGGCATCACGGCAACCACTTCGTCTTTGTCAATTATGTACTCATCCTGATGTGGATGATATGAGGCAATAATATCTCCGGTCTTGACCGTCTCTACAGCAGAACCAACCTCCTGTACTCTGGCGACACTCATATAGCCATACTGCAAGGGATAGCACATACCCGGTTTCCCCGGTCGGTATAGTTTAGTTTTTTCGTCATAGAACTTCGTATACTGATGAGCTGTTCCGGTATATATTTGCATTTCAGTGCCATGACTTATGCCTGAGTACAAAGTTTTAGCTCGAACATCTCGATCGCCCATTTCTCTCAGTTCGACCTGACGTACCACAGCCTTGCGAGGCCCTTCGAAAAATACAGCTTTAGCCATACAAAAACCTCCTGTCAAAAACTTTTCTTATTTCTATAAAAAACCGAAAGAGCAAAAAATTGCCCTCAAATCAGGCCCAAGGCTGGGTTAACCCCGCTTCTTTGCTGCCGCTGCCGACTTTCAACTCAAAATCTCCCCTTATCGCATAAAGTCTGCCGCTTGTTAACTCTACTTCGATGTGCGCATAGGGAAACTCAGCATGCTCGCTTTGCTGTTTCACAATGTTACTAACATCGCCGACGTCTTTGCCGTTTTTCCATTTCACGCTATGAAACAGATCGTCCCCTGTAAATGGGATACAGTCATCAAATGTATAACCAGGCAAAGCTTTGCCGTCGGGGGCGGAAATTTGAACTCTTATGCAACCATGCGGACACTGTGCGTTCAGTTTTAAGTTTGGGCCGTTAAAGTCAACACAACGTGTGATGATTTTCCCAATCATCGAATTCGACTCAAGATAAAAGAAGCCGTCGAGCCGTAGCGTATGCAGCATTAAAGCTGCATCTGTAAGACTTTGGTCTTGAAAGTGTTCTGCTTTTGAGCCGCCTGAATAGAAGCGTATAGTATTGTCATCATCCACGAGCATTGTTGAAACATATACGCAGCCGCCACCGTGCTCACCCGGCTCGTTGCGCGAAATAAAAGGTTTATGAGTAGCACGAAAGAAATGATCGCCGTCAAAACTATACGCCAGAACACAATCCATCGGACCGAAACACTTGTGGTATGAGATTTCCCCCGGATCGCAATGAAGGCGCCAAAGCAGGCCTATGTACACGTATTCATATTTATATACCGGCATGCCGTAAAACTGTACGATGGGCGGATCTTCCGGGTCGGGATGCATAATCAGCCGCGGCGGCGAGACATTTCTAAAATCTGTCGTCTTGCGTATAGATATTCGCCGGTCACCGCAATGGCGGCGAGCAATAATACAATAGCATTTTTCAAAATCGTTATAAAAACACGCAACAGGGGAATCAAATTTGGTTGTTCCCCAAGGTTGTTTGTCAATACTCCAGTGAATACCATCGCCGCTGTTCGCCAACCATTGGATCCAGTCGTCAATTGCCTCACCTTGTTTTGCAGTGACTAGCTTTTCGGAGGCGGTATAAAAATATTTGAGTCTACGATTAGGATTCGGTTCACGCTGGTCAAAAAAAACCGGTCCGCCGTCGACGTGAGACTTCAGGCCGAATACCTGATTAGGCTTGTGCCTGACCTCTAAATGCGGTGTTTGCCTTTTAAGGTCCGGCCGAATCCAATGTATACCGTCAGGGCTCTGAGCATAAGAAAGGGCCTGCGCCTTCTCCCAGTATGCACCAGACGGCTTAAATCTTACAGCAGCACCGTATAAGGCTTTCCAAAGCTTTGCTTGCCGGTCATACCAGACACACGGAAAGTTCCACGCTCCTTCGGTATCTGCATCTTCCAATGTGGCTTCAGCTATCCACTTTGGTTCTCCCTTTTTTCGAGTTACATTAGAGGAAGAGCAAAGCGGCCAGTCGTCAAAGAATAATATCGTAGTCACGAACTAAACCTCTTGCCAATATTCGGATCGATTTTGATTTTGCAACACTTCAAGCATAGCAGCTATGTTTCGCGCCGGAATGTCCCCAGGAATGCCATGCGAAGGTCCCGCGATATAACCACCCGAACTACCAATTTCATCGATAATTCTCGTTATCTCACGCCGAACGTCTTGTGGGTTGCCAAAAGGCAACAACCGCTGAACACTTATACCGCCATAGAAAGAAAGCCTGCCCTGATATTTTTTTTTCATGGCGTAAATGTCCATCACCTCCGGCTGAAAGGGATTAAAGCAATCCAGGCCTATTTGGACAAGGTCGTCAAACAAGCATGATACCGCACCACACGAATGAAGGAAGACAAACTTACCATGTTCTTTAACTCGACCAAAAAGCTTAGCTAATCTGGGTTTGACAAGTTGTTGCCATAAATCCTCTCCCATCATGACACCTGTCTGGGTACCATAATCATCACCAAAAATCACTCCATCAACTTCAGGATAGCGTGAAAGCCCCATATCTATTATCTTCAAATCGAACGCTACGATTGCATCAAACAACTGTTCCACAAAATCCCTATCGCTTACCAGAGCAATTAGTAGATCTTCCATTCCTCTTAAGAACCACGCACGTTCAAAGAGTGCACTGTCGAACGCCATCAAGATAAATTTATCAGGATTTTCTTTGATGGCCTCTTCAAGTTTAGTAAAACGATAAGGCGCATCTGTCTCAGGAAAGGTGATCTGGCCGACCCTATTATTTCTCAAAATAGGTATGGGAACACCAATGTCTCTGTCTATCGTACGATTAAAAACAACGCCAAATTCATCCGTATAGTAACCCTTTTCGTCAGATTCTCCCCAATCTACTTTGATGACAGGGGCGACAACTAAATGGTTGCCGATAGTTTCGATGAAATTTTCATTACCGTAATAATCAACCATTTTTTTCTGAGAGTCTATTGTGAATGCAATGTTATAGGGGATAAAATCAGGGGTAATATGACGTAGCACAGTTACCACACGCTGTTTATTATTCATCTAAATACACCCTAAGGTTCGATATCAACAAGCTTGGACACATTACCAAGCATTAATCTTATGTCAAAGGCGGAAAGGCCAGTGCCTTCGTTAGATTTTAGATGCGTTTTTTTGTACTGCCGCGTTCTACCAGTTGCGGCACAAAACTGACGCTTTTGGGTGTGAGTTCTTCGCCATTGATAAGACTCATAATCATTTTGGCGGCAGTCTTGCCGATGGCATCATATGGAATCTGTAAAGTGCTCAACTGTGGCGTTGTCGCAGTGGCAATTTCAATGTCACCACAGCCGGTAACTTGAACCTGCTGGGGTATTGACACTCCAATACTCTGCAAGGCCTGCAGAACTCCTGCCGCAATAATATCGCTACCGCAAACAACCGCTTGAACATCCGGCACATTTTTCATCATCACAAGGGCCTGCTCGTATGCCTTCTCACGCTCATGTAAAGAGTCAAATATCAGACGGTCGTCAAATGCGATTTCGGCTTCATGCAAAGCCCGACGATATCCAGCTAATTTTTCTTTATCCGAGCGGAAATCAAAGCTTCGAGGGTTATTCATAAAAACAATATGTCTGCAACCCAAATCGATGAAATATTTGGTCGCTTTGTATATAGCTTCTTCAAAATCTACAATTACACTGGGAATGCTCTCTTCAGGCGGATAAGCAATCACGTGTACTACCGGCAACGTATAATGTTGGGCTAATTTATCAAGCTCTTCAGCATTTTCGGTTTCCAGCAATATAATTCCATCCAAGTGCCTGGCACTTTGAACGATAATATCCGACCCTTGTGGCTTACTTTCGCTTCGCGACATAATGATCTGCGTCCGGACGAGGGAATTCTGCAGATATTTTATTGCAGCAAAAACTTCCTTCGAAAAAACAGGGTGAGTTTCAAGGCTGTATTCTTCTTCGAGGGTACATGAAGCAAAACCAATGGTTCTGGCTACCATCTGCTTGCCGACGAAGGTGCCTTTGCCCTTTTCACGATATATCAGCCCCTCGGCGACAAGATCTTTCAAGGCACGTCGAACTGTTGTCGAACTGAGACCAAACTGTTCTATCAGTTCGCCTTCGGACATAAAAGGCTCGCCTTGCAGCATATTGCGTTTGATTATCGCACTCTTTAGTATTCGCTTAAGTTGAACATATCTGGGCATATAGGCATCCTTCTGGATGCTGAAAGACTCTGACGAGCGGGACGTATTTCCCTGCAATGCTTGATATATATCGCCATTTCTAGCCATAATTTTCCTTCTAATATAACCAATATACCAGACCGGGAGTTCCGGTGCGGCCAACCAAACTTCCTCCTCCGTGCTAACCTGTCCACGCCCGGTTTAAAACCTCTCTGGCAAGTCTACAAGCTATCGTGAAAATCAACACTTGTAAAGTATTTTGTTACGGCCACACCGAAACTTCTAACTCCCAGGCCTCATTTGCACTTATCAGTTAATAAAGTTATCTTTCAGCCAGTTGTCCGCCATAATTGCAAAATCACTGAAGTCAGCATCGCAGTCAGAATCCAGGTCGCCCTTAATCAACTCAGAACAACCATACGTAACCGGCAAATTAAATCCAGCCTCATAGTTTTGAATAATCTCGGCTTCCGAAAGAACCCTGTTATACACGCGTAAAACGGCAATTCTGGCAAGCGAAGGCAAGATGGTGGTTGCCTTGGGTACGATACCACGACCCATACCTATGAATTCACCCTCGCGGTCCGGCGTCAAAGCATCTTTCATCATGGAAAGGTCTCCACCCTGATAAGAGGTCACATTGACGGACCACATGCTGTTCATATAGATATCCAGCACATCTGTGGTGCTGTCAACCGTAACCGTGATATGTTTCCAGACAGGGTCAGGCCAGTCTGTCGCAAGACTTCGAGTCCTAGAGGTATTTCCATTTACATCCGTTACTTCAGCGGCCACCTCACCAGGCTCAAAACCTCTAAGAATGAACCCTGAAACTCTCGAAATAATGTTAGGGTTGCAGGGGTCCTCAATATATGTACGATAGTCCAACAGCCACTGGTACCTGTAATGACAGGTGTTTTTGGCCCACATTTCGACAGTGAAGTTGGCACTGTTGTCAGCAAAACTTCCCAAGTCCAGACTATCGGCCATAGGAATACGAACTATAGAACCATTTCCTGGATTCTTGTCACCAAAAGTAAAACACATAGCCTTAACTTCCTTGTAGTTGGGGTCACTATCGGGACCCGACCTGTAAACGTCCTTTATTAGGCTGGGGTCCCATATGTCTACTTCGTTGGAGTCGCCCAGTATCCCGTCATTGGCAAGGCCTGACTGGTCCATCCACACCTGGCTGTCGGGCACGTAATTAGCTGCATCAAGGTAAAGGACAAGGCCGTTTGTAACAATGTCGGCAGAGCTTCCGCCACACAAGCCCACAACCACAAACACTGCCAAAGCACATAATACACATTTATTCTTCATAACTATTAACTCCTTTCCTGCACTTTAACAATAGGCTGATTGCTCTGTGACAGAGCAATCAGCCTTGTAAAAACTTGGTTCTACTTACGCTTTCTGCCAAGGATACCTAATCCACCCAGAGCCAGCAATACAACTGTTGCAGGTTCCGGAATATTGTAACCTTCGGCATAATTCTGCGCAACTTCGTCGGCGGTTAATACATCGGCGTAAAGGCGGAAAGCAGCAATCTCACCGTCTAAATCCGTTAGCGAACCAGCCTTTGCACAGCCCAGGGTTAAGTCGTCGAAGTAGACATGTTTGTCGCTGGGATTTATGGTTATCGGAGTTGTACTGTCAAGTTGGCCGTTGAGATACATCTTGATTTCATCGGTGGTGCCATCACTTTGAACTGTTACCGCAAGATGATTCACAATGGTCTTGTCCCAACTGCTAAGGATAGCTGTTTGTGCAGTCCAACCTGCACATACTTGGGCCGTAACAGTTTTCAAGGCCACGTCGCACTTGAGAAGAAAACCTTGACGACCCCCGCCTGTACGCAGATCAAGCGGGCACATATACCCGGTGTTCGGGTCAACCTTAAGCCACGTCTCCACCGAGAAGGTGGTGTTATTGTACAGATAACCCGCATCAAAGGTGCCCCAGGTGCCTTCATCCACCGGCCTGACGATGCGATCTCCGGTATCTGCGCTGGAGAACTCAAAAACAGCATTACCGGCATTGAAAGTTGGGTCTTCGACTGTATCGGAAGCCGACGTCCCAAGATACGCATCGTTTGCTTTGAATGGAGCTTGATCTGTCCATGTCTGACCACTTGAATAATTGCCGGTATCAAGCGATACTAACAAATTATCCGTTACCAGGGCAGCCTGAGCACTTGAGGCAAACAAGCCGACTGCCAAAATTCCAATAAATATTAACTTCTTCATTGTATTTACTCCTCCTAAACATAACACATTAACTTAAAATATATCCACACATGACAAAATGCTTCCAAAAACAGACTTCTTACAAATAACAATTTTACCTCCTGTAGGGCTTTCACTACTTTTTACTTTTATTCCTACCTCCTTTCTCGCTAATCTTGAAACCGCGAATATCATTTTTTTGCAAACACAACCGTTTATCTAATAATAGCTTATACGCCTCTCAGCAAAGCTTCAACCACACCTGTAGCGTTATTTCCTGACACATTAGTTCAAACCAGCATAACAGTCAACTCTCGTACATCCTAGGGCACTAGGGCATTTTAGCACTAAGCAGGCGTCGATGTCAAGAAAAAAACAATAAACATTTACTTTGTTTTTCTGAATGATTATAACTTCCCGTACGACCAGATGTTACATTGCTAAAATCTTTTTGTTGCGCCTGTTCTGACCGGCTCATGTAACGCCGCGATTAGGTTCATCAATGCCAGGACCTGGTCGCGCTCAACTGTCTGGTTGAGGCCATTTTTAATTGCTTTGACGAAAGCTTCCGTCTGGCTGGTGTAGATTTTGTCGGGCTCAAAATTCAGATCAGAAGCCCGCCGGTTTTAGCGTAATATATCCAGCCCAACCTGCCCCGATGAACTCTATTCGAAGTTTTTGATTGCCAGACACTTTTTACCGCCAATCCAACATTTAACGCTTACTATGGTTCCGATGTTTTTCGTTCATCATTAACGATATTTGTTTTTGCGGTCTTAAATTTATTGTCATCTTTGTCTTTTTGCTCGGCGAGCGCCCTGAACAAGTAGGACAAATCGAATATACCTCCGATGGTTGTTGCTATACAAAACAAAAGAAAGGCTACGAGTGATACAGCCACATACCAAAAAGTTACAGACGACCAAGTCATAAATCTCACCTCATTTGTCACTTTTATTTCGAGTATGTCGAGACCAATTTAATCGTTGCGTTCACTCTGCCTGACGATGCTGCTGTAGTCAACAAATCGCGTACCTTTCTCTTTTGTATACAAAGAGACAATGACCAGCAGAACTATTGCCAATACAATTGTGAATAGCCCCGTTTGTTCCGCTTTGAAAGGATATCCAGCCCATAAGCGGCGAACTATAACGTCCATAAGAGGCAATATCAGTGAAGTCAGAACCACCGTATATGCTCCTGCGGTAGTTGTACTTTTCCAGTATAACCCAGATAATAAGATAATCCCGCCGCCAAGAACGATGTTTCCTGTAAGAAGCATATATTCCAAGATCGGCATTGTAGGCTTATAGGCTATACCGAAAAGAAGGAAGAAAAAAGCCAGGCCAATAATTACCCATCGAACCGCTGTGATATGCGCCCTGGTAGAAAATGGATTCTTCCTGAGAGGAAGTAATATATCGTTGACAATAACCGTCCCCCAAACAAGTAAATAGCTGTCTGTGGTTGAGATGTCTGCAAAAAATAAACTGCCGAGCAGCAGCCCCATAAGAATTGGTGGAACAATCTGATTTAAGTACAGCGGCACCACCACCTCCTTGTAATCCGCGGCATTCATACCGCCGGACACCTGGTTTCCCACCGCAACTAATGCTCCGGCACCGAGGGTCAAGTAAAGTATACCTCTGCCTCCACCAAATATAGTGCTGAAAAGTGTTATAAGCCGGGCCTCTTTTGGCGTATCGGCTGATGCTACACGCTGCAGGTACGGACTGAACGAGACACGCATGAATAGTCCATTCAGAAAGGTCCAGAGCAGCCACATTACACCGTAGCTGCCTTCAATAAACGGATTATAGGCTCCCTGCCCTAATCGCTGTCCAAGACCATTCCACATGGTGTTTATCCCGATATTTCGCAAGATGATAAAGGCCAAAATAAAAAGGCCGAAAACTATGAAGATTGATTGAACAAAATCCGTCACAAGAACTGTAACCATACCTCCAAGAAAGGTGAAAAATACCGCCAGACTCAGCAATATTACCATTAGTAACCAGATTGTTTTGACTTGCAGCCCAAGCGCCTGGATGGATTCAGGTATACCAGTGAATGCCACCAGGAATTTAGCCCCGATAACCGGAAAAATGGCCATGTTCAAAATGCCCCCAACAGCCATAATTATCCCGGTTAATATCCGGAGTTTTCGGCTGTATCGCATCTCGAAGTATTCGGCCAGCGTGATTGCCCTTGAAGCGCGGAATCTTTCGATGCCGAATCCAAAAATACCGTAGATCACACCGTACACAGATATCCATATCAAAGCAATCCATACAAAGGAATAGCCGTGAAGGAAACCTTGCTGAGAAATGGCAGCGATACCGATCAAACCAATGGCTTCGGCATTGCTGGTGCTAAGGCCTATCCATTTTCGCATCTTCCGGCCGGCGACAAGAAAGTCCTCCACCCCCCTGACGAACTTTCGTACCCGCATCCCGACAACAGTGAGAGCACAAAACATTATGATGACAATAAAACCGTCAACCAAATTTAATGTCACAAAACCTCCCTGGAAGCTATACATGTATGCAGGTACACTCTTGCACTGGCCGGAGAAAGGCGGCGGCTTGGAACACCCGGTTTCTCTAAATCAGTACCATGAGCCGGTTAAATGCCCTGGACAGAATGTGATACAGCAATTTCCCCGGCCTAGGCTTATAACTCCAGGTCTAAACTCGGTCGGAAAGCTCCTGCGAGGTTTCCAGACTACATGCCCGTCGCCAAAAAGCTCGTTAGCTCCGGTTAAGCCTGGCAGTTTTGAATTCGTGGAAGCTTTCCTGTCAAACCACCATCTCATCTCTGCCCGGCCGTGATTATAAAAGAAGATGTCCGAGTTCCAATGATAGCCTATCTGGTCAGAAGCGATGATTTTTGTAGCATTACCCATCCGTCGCGGACACGGGTATATCATTGAACGAAGGGCAGGGTCATCCGTTAGCCAACGACGCAAATACCTCTCATCGTAACCTCTTGTACAATCTCCGTAATAAAGTATATTTGTATTATACCTTTTCGCATCGTAGCCCGTGGCCGGGCCTGGATCATCTGGGAAAGGATCTTCTTCAACCCACTGATTATTAACAATAAGAGCCCACAAGGGTGATTCAGGACACTTGAAAATCTCCGGATTGCCAGCATATCTGATCAACTCATCAGCAAGCCACTTGTAGATGCTACTCGGCACAAAACCAGCCCGGAGGTGAACATGCGGTTGCTCGAAAAATGGGTCAGGCATTCTCTCGTGGTCAGCGGAATACGAAAATAACGCAAAACCCACCTGCCGAAACTGGGAGCCGCAGACTATCCTTTTGGCATGTTCTCTGGCTTTTTGTAAGCAAGGTACAAGAATAGACAGTAACACGGCTATAACAGCGATTACAACCAAAAGTTCTACAAGGGTAAAGCCTGCCGATTTCTTCTTTCGAATTATACTTTTCGCAAACATACCACTTCTTCCTTCAATAAAAAACTTAAGTGCCAACCGGCCCGCCTATAAACCGGAAGCGTCAAAAACACAAAAGGGATACCCAGCACCCTAGTGCACTAAGTTTATTCTGACATTGCGACAGGCAAATGTCAAGAAAAAAATTGCAAAATAGAAAAATCTGCCAATTTTGTTACCGTTCCACGATTTGCCGACAGTATAACATCATTATTCAGAAGAGGTTGCAGGCCACCTTGCCTGCCGGTCGTCAGGTCGGGAAGATACTGTAAGATAACGCGGAAAATCTTGTCAGCAACTCGTTTTTCTAAATGCGAATTTGCCAAAAAACGATAAATAAATTTCACCTAGCAACTTCCCCCACAAACCTTAGTTCAGCCCATGGCATCATTGATCGGAAGATCCACCCCCGATTTGGGGACAATAATAAATTTTCCTTGTGTCCTTTTATTATTGAATAAATTTAGTTGTTTTGTCGATATTCTGAACAAGGGACAAGTGGTTGTCCCACAAATGGTTAGATTCAGGAGGCAAGACAATGTAAGCTCTTTCAAAATTCTGTTGCCGGAATAAAAAATGTCCTGATTATGGAAAACGCAACGCAAATAACCTCTCAGTATGCGGCTGGTATGGCAAAAATAACCACATCCGCCTGCTATACTGCAGGACATGCAAAAGCAGATTTTCTGAACGAAAGAGTACACCATTGTTTGGACTGCGACTATCTGAGAAAAAAATGATATCTCTGTTAGAGCATGTCTCAGAAGGTTGTGGGGTGCGTAAGAGAAGCCGCATTGTAGAGGTGTACATCAAGGCACGGTAACACGGGTATATCCTTGCCGTCGGCGAACAGTATTTGGCAGCAAAGCACAAGTTCAAGCTGCTAATAGAAGCCTCAGCGGTAAGCAACACGATTAATACCGCGTTCGTAGAAAGACATAATGGCACAGACCGCAATTGGAATGCTCGCAAGGCTCGAAAGAGCTATACTGTTTTTCCAAAGATTGGGACGTTCATAATGCTATGATTTATTTGACAATGTACAGTTATAATTTTTGCTGGCCGGTACGGACACTTCGTGTCCAGAACCAAGATGACCGATGATTTTCAAGAACACCTGCGATGAGCGCAGGTCTGACCGATCATATCTGGTCTTTGCACGAATGGCTGAGTTATCCGGCAATTCAATTTTCATAAGACACAAGAAATTTTCTTGTCTTAATGCCTGCGTCAAAAGTTTGCTCAGGCGGCGGTGCTGAGCTTTGAAGATTTCTCAAACTTCCGGCAATGCAATAAAAATCGTCTTTTCACGTCCATACGAATACTTCCTACACTCTTTACACATCTCAAAAATGCAAAATTGAACCCGAATACGGCCATATTGGCCCTTGCGTATACGATTTCACGCATTTTCGCGCATACCGATGCCCGTAAAATATTCCAGCCGGCAA
>JBDRHL010000213.1:0-3305 GCA_043816955.1 Planctomycetota bacterium
AGTCTTGTCCAGAGTATTACCCGGCAAAACTTCATAACCTATCGGGAAACCTTCAGGCGTGACAATAAGGGCTATTACCACCTGCCTGCAATCAGAGCGTTTATCTCTGCTATAGCCGAACCTGGCTTTGGGATTTTGCTCGCACAGACCTTCAAAGTATGTACTGGTCAAATCGTAAAGCAGCACATCAAATTCAATGCCGAACATATCCTCCCATTTGGATTTAAGGTGCTTACACAGGTGTTCTTTATGCTCCAGTATTCTGTCAAGGCAACGATACAGCCTGTCTTTGGATGCTATTCGATAATCCGTACCCAGCAGCTCGTCCATTGCGGTCTTGTCAAACCATTGCCTGTGTATATAAAATTCGCTGCCTGGATGTATGAGGTGATTAACCACCAGAAGCTTGAGCACCTTTGCCCAGGAAATATCTGAACGCAAACTGTCAAGGCAATCTGACCAGAATTTATCAAGCCCCAGCTTTTGCCACAGATGACAGGCCAGCCAGCAGTCACCAAATGAGCGAGGCCGACACAACTGCATTTGTGAAAGCTTTATCTTTATCGAATCGATATCGCATTCTGCGATTGTGGCGTCATCGGCAAACAGTAATTTCTGCTGTGTTTTACCTGTGTCCTGATCAAAGACCTCCAGCGTTTTGCGCCAGGTGTCTTCTTGTGACGAGGTTATCTCGCCGAGATACAAGACAGTCCGCTGAACTGCCTTGCCGTTGGCGACTCTTCGATTCTCCACGACACTGAAATATTCATGCCATTTGCCGTTCTTTCTTCGTTTATAACTTCTGAGAAACATGCTGATAGTTTCGCATCAGAAAAACAGCTTTGCAACAGGGTAGGTCTTCACCATGTAAGGTTTGAGAGTGTTTTCCGGAGGAATGAAACGTTATGCGGGGAAAAAATTTAAATAATCGTGGTTCCAAACCCTAACTGCGAAAGTTGGGCTAATGGTCGACGGGGGCGATCCGCAGCTCGATGCCGCCATAAATCACATGCTTGATGAGATCGAGAGAAATCCCTACGTGCCGGCAAAGCGACCGCCTTACCCGGATCGCAGCGGCATGGGTATACTTGAGGAGCAAAAATAGCAAAACCTAATTAGTTCCTGTTGCGGAAACAGTATTTGTCATTCCCGCGGAAGCGGGAATCCAGCTTTTTCGCTATAGACCCCTGCTTACGCAGGGGTGACATCGTCGGGTTTTGTTTTCCGCAACAGATACTAATTAAAACATAAATCTCGGATACGGCAGCCGCTCTATTTGTAATAGCGCCCGACGTATTCGACGATGTTTTTTTTAAGTTCGAGCGGCTCTATCAATCCCAGCCTGCGATAAATGACTTTGCCGCCCGGCTCTATCACAAGTGTACAGGGGACACCGCCAAGCATATCATTGTCAACTGCCTCCATGAGCTGGTAGATGTCACCCTGGGCAAATAAATAATTCCTGCAGGATGCCTGCTGTTTTTTCAATGCGGAAAGAGCCTGCTGCTCTTTCGCGGGCGAATCTGCACTTATGGTAATCAGTTCGAAATCCCGCCGGCGATACATCCGGTTCGTAATAACGAACTGCTCAATTTGATTGACACTCGGCTCGCTCCAGGTCGCCCAGATATTGATCAGCCTTAGCTTTGACGTATTGTTTTTTACAAGCTCACTTACATCTTTTGCATTTATCGTCGTCAGGGTGACTTCTTCCCTCGCCCAGGATACAAGAGCGGCTTTCGCCGACTCTCGTTTGTTGGCCCATTTAATCGAACAGCCAAATGCCATGGTCTTCTCAACAGGTACTTTTTTACCGGCTAATATCGCCTCGATTGCATTAATCGCATCGTTGGATTTAACCTGTTTGGGTTTTTCCGAATCGTCAAACCGCCCAACGTAGCGCAGCTTCCGCTGGTTGTCAAAGATGAACAAGTGCGGCGTAGCAACCGCCCCATAAGCCAGGGTAACCGCCTGCGTCTTTCCATCATAAAGATATGGAAAGTTATAGTCTTTATCCTTGACACGAATTTTCATTTCTTCAAATGTATCGCTCATATCCGAATAACCCAATTCATCGAGACGTACCGCTTCCGGATCATTCGGCGAAATGGCGACTACGGCAACACCTTTGTTTTTGTAATCAGAAGTCAGCTTCTTAATTCTGTCCTCGTACGCCTGAGCGGTGGGACAGTGGTTACAGGTGAAAACGACCACGAGAATCTTCGCGTCGGCAAAATCCGCCAGCCGGTAATTGCGCCCGTCCACACCGGGAAGATTAAAATCAGGCGCCTGCCGGCCAATCTCCAGCGTTTCGACCTTCTGCTGCGCCGCCCGGCTAAATTCCGGAGCGAGAAATAACAAAACGATTGCCGCTAAAATACCCAGACTATGTTTGCCCATGATTGAGTCTCCTTCTTTTCTAATGCTATGTGATTTACTTATTCTCCGGCCGCTTCCGCCAGCCGGTTGCTTCAATCCTCTTGAACTCTTTCTCGATATCTATGCCTTCATAAAACGAAAGCCACCCCCGCAGCAGGTATGTCTGGCCCGGCTCTAAATCGGGAAACTTCGGGTCAGAATGAAAGCACGGGCATTTTTCATTGCCCCACGGGTTGTGGCAGTTTTCCCAGGCGGTGATAATCCATCGTTTACCGTCGCCGGACCGGCAGGCAGCGTATGGATTTTTGAAGACCTTATTATCACTGGTTTGCTGCTCGAAACCGGCCGCCATCTTCGTCATTACACAGTTTTGTATCCGCAAATCCGTCAGACGTTTATCCGTGCCGTTCCTCAGCCACATCTCCATTTGCACAGCCTCTTTTGTCGAACTGACTTTCACGCCGAATGTGATTTTGTTCGGAAGCAACCGCTCGATATCCAGCGTCTCGTCGGTTTGCCGTTTCCACTCCAGTTTTGGCAGACTGATGCCCTTGCTGGTCCAGATTGTGTCGATGTGTGTATGAGCCAGATAAGTCAGGCCTAAATTCGACCAGATGGCTTCGGGCACATCGACCACTACATAGCTGTCACGATCCCAGGGCGTGAAAACACTGAACTTTGTTTCCCGCTGCGGATCTATCGCTCCTTCCAGAAATCCTATCCGTGGATGCCGTCCTCCCGGGTACGGCAGCACAATCAGAGGTGAGTCACCATTCGGATCTGTCCGATTGTCCGGCCGAATATTAAACTTCTCTATTGCCGTGAAGATTTCTTCGTTTGTCAAACCTGTCGCGGCGGTTATCTCGGCGTTCGTAAAGCGGTGATACCAGATCATATTCTTCAGCCAGTATTTCAGCTCATCATCA
>JBDRHL010000214.1:0-4601 GCA_043816955.1 Planctomycetota bacterium
GCTAATGAGAAACGAAGTGAAACCTGTAATAGATGCCCTGCTGCGGTATCAGCAGAGCGGTATAGCAAATAATGTTCTTATCTTAGGCTCAAAAGGTTCAGGAAAAAGCCTTTTAGCAAAATACCTCATGCAATTACTGGATAAACAACTATCTTTTGCTTATGCCAACTGCAGGCAGCGCAATACCAGTTATAAAATATTAGCGCATCTACTGGATTGTATCCCCAGAGGATGCAGTCTCGATGAATTATGGTCAAGATTTGGTCTTTTATACAAAAACAGGACAGTTGATCAGCGACAATTATTCTTACCTTCGGCGACAAATAAAGTTACCGGATATTAGCCCAACCTTCGCAGTTAGGTACCTAAATCGGGGCTTTTGATAGCGCCAAGGCAGTTAGTTTCCACCACAAAGTTTACTATTCAGCTGATGGCTATACACCTTTGGCGGTGGTTGCTTTGGCAGATTCATCTTCAGCTTATCCAGTATTATCCGCTGTTCAAGTTCCGGCTGGCTGTATCGGCGCATCTCAAGTATTCGGCCATCGGTTGTCGGTATCAGCACATCTATCATCATAATCGCACCGAGCTTATCAAGGACATCCCGTGCTGTCAGACCGGGAGCATAACAGCGTAGTTTTTGCCGCAGAGTAATCGTCAGGCAATATGCCAGAAAGGCTACAAATATATGTGCCTCTACTCTGTGCTCAAGCTGATGATGCACCGGACGGACTGCAAGGTCACTTTTTAAGCTTTTAAACGCAGCTTCAACCTGGGTAAGTAGAACATATCTTTCCCAGATGACATCGGGCTTGGTTTCAGTAAGATTGGTTCTTAGCAGATACATGCCATCGCGAAGGAGCATCTTTTTATAGGTATCTCTATTCAAGCTATAGCTGAAATTCTCTGATGTAACAGGCCTGCCTTGCGGTGGTATTATTAGATCAACACATTTGATGGATCTACCTGCCTGCTGTTTTAAGGCCCCAAGTCTTTCGAGAAGTTTGTCACGATTACGACAGTTCTTATGTAATTTTGCAAGTCCCTGTAGATATTTACGCAGTTTATATTTGCGTATGGCCCTTTCTTTAGCTCTGCGGTCCTTACTCTTTGCCAGAACATACAGTTCGTTATCTTCGGCCAATAGTTTTACCTCAACATTATCGTTGGCCTGCTTCCAGTTCAAATCAACAAGCTTGTCCTCAAATTTATTCAGCATAGCTCTTGGAGTACCAACCAGATATTGTATGTTCTCATCACGCATCCGCGAAAGTACATCTTCTGTTGGAATACCTCGGTCCATTATCCATACTCTGCGTGCTTTGCCATACATCGATTCTATTTTCTTAAGGAAGAACCGTAACGTAGTCTTGTCCAGAGTATTGCCCGGCAAAACTTCATAGCCTATCGGAAAACCCTCAGGGGTAACAATGAGAGCTATTACCACCTGCCTGCAATCAGAGCGTTTGTCCCTGCTATAGCCGAACCTGGCTTTGGGGTTCTGTTTACACAGACCTTCAAAGTATGTGCTGGTCAGATCATAAAGCAGCACATCAAATTCGATGCCGAACATGTCCTCCCATCTGGATTTAAGGTGTTTACACAAATCTTCTTTATACTCCAATATCCTGTCAAGACAACGATACAGCCGATCTTTAGCTGCTATTCGATAATCGGCATTCAATAGCTCATCCATCGCACTCTTATCGAACCATTGCCTGTGGATATAAAATTCACTGCCGGGATGTATGAGGCGATTAACCACCAAAAGCTTGAGCACTTTTGCCCAGGGAATATCTGAACGCAAACTGTCAAGGTGGTCTGAGAAGAATTCATCAAGCCCCAACTTCTGCCACAGTTCACATCCCAGCCAGCAATCACCAAATGAACGAGGCCTGCATAACTGTATCTGTGAAAGCTTTACCTTTATTGAATCAATATCACATTCTGAGATTGTGGCGTCATCAGCAAACAACAATTTCTGCTGACATTTACCGCTGTCTGTGTCGAAAACTTTCAGAGTTTTGCGCCATGTATTTTCTTGTGATGAGGTTATTTCACCAAGATAAAGAACTGTCCGCTGAACTGTCTTGTCGTTGGCAACCCTGCGATTTTCCACGACACTGAAATATTCGTGCCACTTACCATTTTTCTTGCGTTTATAACTTCTCAAAAACATGCCGATAGTTTCGCAGCAGAAAAATGACTTTGCAATAGGGTAGGTCTTCACCATGCAAGGTTTGAGAGTATTTTGTGGGATAATGAAACAGTAGGCAGGAAAAAATTTTTAAAAATCATCTTTTCACCGCCTAACTGCGAAAGTTGGGCTAAGTTATTAATTATTTTAATCAACACCGATTTTCGCGAGGGGTTCAGCCGTCATAATTAGACCACGATTTTTACCGCTGCCGAGCTGTTTTTACGGCTTGTCGGCCGCTTTTTTAGGCAATTCTCACGGTTTTTCTTTGGTATCACTATGCAATATCTTGGTATGGTTATGACGGTTACACATATCAATAATTCCATCATAAACTAACGCTGCGTCACATTTTTTTTGTAAAACAGCATACTTTTTGCCAAAAAATCGGATTTTGTGCTTGACGGGCCCAAAACTAACTGCTATTTTCACGACATTATAAACGTCATAATTATACTAAAGGATATCGAAATGCAAGATGATCTTAAATCATTTTTTCTGGCTCCCAAAACCCCAAAGCAACGTCAATATGAAGCCCTGCGGGCATATGTAATCGAGCAAGCATCAGCCAAGGATGCCGCTGGACGCTTCGGGTTTACCAAAAAATCGCTTTATGCGCTTGCCCATGACCTCAGGAATGGAAAGCTTGACCTTTTTCCAAAAATACATCACCGGCCCCAAAGACCGCAGGGCAACACCTTACATCCGTCAAAAGGTTTGCGCCTTAAGAAAACAAGGTCTCTCGTCAATTGATATTGTTGAGTCTCTTAAAAATGAAAACATCCCGTTAAGCCAAAGCACGGTCGAACGAATTATCAGAGATGCAGGTTTTGGCAAATTGCCAAGACGTACGGCAACCCAAAGGGGTTTGAGCAAAAAGAACACGGTATTGTCTATGCCAAGTCAGAATCTTGACTTTGATGAACTTGAACCTTTTTATGCTGACTGTCAGGTAGCAGGTATTTTCTTTTTTCTGCCATACATTATTGAGTCAGGCATTATGGATGTGCTGGATGAACTGCCGCTACCACAGTCTGGTCAGATTGGTAAAAAGCAGGCCTTTCTGAGTTTGTTGGCATTGAAGCTGATAGGCGGCCAACGGCTTTGTCATGTACGACAATATGATCATGATATGGGTTTCGGACTGTTTGCCGGTCTGAATGTTCTTCCCAAACCAACTTATATGGGGACATACTCCTGCCTGCTCTCGGCTGACCTGTGCCAACAATTGCAAAAACAGATCGTTTGCTGCTTAAGAGCATGGGAGCCGACTTTCTTTTCAGGCAGCACGATAAATCTTGATTTTCATTCTATTGCTCACTTTGGCGAGGAATCTGAGATGGAAAAGGTATGGTGCGTAGCACGCAACAAGGCAATGAAAGGGGCAAATACGTTTTTTGCTCAGGATGCTGAAAGTAACGTGTTATTATATGCCAACGCTGATGTGCTCCGAAAAAATGGAAGCAGCGAAATCCTTCACTTCGTAGATTATTTAAGGAACATCAAGGGCGTAGTCGATGAGACATTAGTGTTCGACTCACGTCTGACTACTTACAAAGTTCTGGATGAGCTGGATAAGGCAGGCGTTAAATTTATCACATTGAGAAAACGTAGCAAGAAGCTCAAAGAGCAAACCGAATTACTGGATCAGACCGAATGGGAGAAGATTAAACTGCCTATCCCCAAACGCAAACACCAAAAGTTTCTGGCCTATGAAAATGAAATTATGCTAAAAGGATGTGAAAAGCCATTTAGGCAGATTATCATGAAAGACCATGGCCGTGCTGAACCGACCTACGTGATAACAAACAATCGAGAGTTGTTATTGGAAACGGTGCTGACGATTTACGCCAGGCGTTGGCGGATCGAAAATAAGTTGGCTGAGCTGGTCAATTTTTTCAATCTCAACGCATTATCGTCACCGATTATGGTGCGGATTCATTTTGACATTTTGCTGATCGTGGTAGCCAGTTTCCTGTATCGCAGATTAGCTGAGGAACTGCCAAGATTCGAGAAGTATTTGGCACCTGAGATTTTCCGTAGCTTCATAGATATGCCGGGCCGGATACGGTTTGATGGACACAACTTCGAGCTGCATATTCGCAAACGTGCCCATACTCCTATCCTGCTGGGCGTGAAAAAACTTCAGGCCGCTATGGAGGCGCCTTGGCTTGATGGCAGGCAAATCCGTATCAGCATTGGCCCGTGAAATGATTTTGTCCGCTGGCGATATTGACCGTCTCAGCTCCGCCCCCGCGATAAAAATCTTGGTTTAATTATGACGGTTGAACCCCTCGCGAAAATCGGTGATAAATTGGAAACATGTATAATTCGGACTTTAGCCGTCTTGTAATAGCTATCCGGACATTACTTATTTTGAATATTCATGTTAGTATAATCAAAA
>JBDRHL010000215.1:0-3162 GCA_043816955.1 Planctomycetota bacterium
CTCTGTTGAGCTTGTTGCGGGTGTCGGCAGCGGTGATGGGTTGGTTTCGCCTACCGCTATTGAATATACCGGCAGTCCGATTACGTTTACCGAAAGCACGCAGGTTAAAGCGCGTGTATTGAAAGGCGGTGCGTGGAGTGCGAAGAATGAAGCGACCTATTCTGTCGGGCCGGTTGCGGATAATCTGCGTATTACCGAGATCATGTACCATCCGCTGGATGCCGCCGATCCTAACGAGGAATTTATAGAGTTGAAAAATATCGGCGCCGAGACGATAAATCTGAACCTTGTGAAATTTACCAACGGCATTGACTTTACGTTCCCTAACATGGATTTATTGGCCGGTGGATATGTGCTGGTAGTAAATGATCAGGCTGGGTTTGAAGCCAGGCACGGCCTGGGTCTTAATGTGGCGGGTGAGTATGTCGGCAACCTTAACAACGCTGGTGAAAGAATTGAACTCCAGGATGCTTGCGGCAAATCGATTCACAATTTCAGCTATAAGGACGGGTGGTACCCAATTACCGATGGTGATGGTTTCTCGCTTACAATAATAGATGCCGGAAGCACCGACATGAACGACTGGGATATTAAGGACGGCTGGCGTCCGAGCGCGTTTGTCGGCGGTTCGCCCGGCGAAGATGATTCCGGTTATGTGCCTTTACCTGACTCCGTCAAGATCAATGAAGTGTTAGCGCATTCTGATACAATACTATACGACTGGATCGAGTTGCACAATACTACCGGCAGCATTATCAACATCGGCGGCTGGTATCTTAGTGATGATGATACCGACGAAGCCGGCCTGAAGAAATACGAGATACCCGCCGGGACATCTATATCAGCAAATGGTTATATTGTCTTTTATGAAAATCTGCATTTTGGCAGTGCATTCGCGTTAAGCGAGAATGGTGAAAAAGTATGCCTTACCTCTGCGCAGGGAGGTGTATTGACAGGATACAGCGAAAAAGAAGATTTCGGAGCTTCCGACCCGGATGTAGCCTTTGGCCGATACTATAAGGCCAGCACCGACAACTATAACTTTGTTGCGATGAGTTCTAACACACCCGGCTGGTTAAATTCCGCGCCGTTAGTCGGGCCGATTGTGATCAATGAAATTATGTATCATCCCGATGCGATGGCGGGCGGTTCTTACAGCGATGATGAATATGAATATATCGAGTTGTACAATATCAGCGGCGCATCGGTAACTTTGTACGATCCCGCAACCAGTGAGTCGTGGAAATTTACCGAAGGGATAGATTATACCTTCCCTGCTGGTTCACCCGTTACCATACCGGCGGGCGGCTATATAGTTGTAGTTAGTTCTTGTTGCGGAAAGAAATTTATATAAAAACTTATACAAAAAAAGCCTGTCCCTGTTATTATTGAATTGACGAAAAACCAATAAGAAAGGAACAGGCAAATGAGAACAAAATCAACGAATCAACAATACTTTGACTTCACTCATAAATCAAGGCTAAAAGTTGTGAACGAATACAGAGCAAAATACAAATTGATATCACAACTGTTGGACGATAACCCTAAATTGGTTTCTCTGGTCCATCAGGATTTGGCCAGAATGCTGTCACAATCAAAACGTGGACGCAAAAGCGAATACACCTCAGAGCAGATACTTCGGTCGCTACTTGTCATGTTCATTGAGCGAGACAGCTACAGAGAGGTAGTTGTCCGAATTGAAAACAGTGAATTCCTGCAAGGCTTTGTAGGTCTCGGCATAAAACCCATGATGGACTTCAGTTTTCTGAACAAGGCATTTGGTATCCTCAGTGACGAAACCTGGCAAACAATGAATCGGGTATTGGCTCAATACGCAAAAGGGCAGGAGAAAATTACATCTGAAAAATTGCGTATGGACACCACCGTTTATGAAACAAATATTCACTATCCCACCGATTCATCATTGCTATGGGATAGTTTTCGTACTTTGGCACGTTTACTACAACAGATTCAGCAGGAATTGCCCCATTTACCTCTAAACCACAGGTTTCATGACAAGAAGATCAAAAAGCTCGCTCTGTTTATTACCCGCAATGGTTCCAGTAATAACAAAAGCAAAAAGCGTAAAGTCAAAACTACTTATAGAAAGCTTATCACTCGCATAAACTGGATCGTCGGAGTCGCTTGTAATGCTCTGAGTGTACTTCAGCGGGCCGGATATGACGCAGAGTTACTGGCTCATTACATTCCGATTGTAGAAAAAATAGCCTACCAAGCCCAGCAACGAGTTTTTCAGGATATCAAACTTTCAGCAGATGAAAAGGTCTATAGTTTGTTTGAGGAACACACTGAATTGCTTAAACGAGGTAAAGCGGGCAAACCCATAGAATTTGGTCACAAGATACTTATCGCTCAGACAGGTGAAAAGTTTATTCACCATTATGAGGTTTTCCCAAAACGTAAAGAGGACAAAGAACTGATCAAGCCAGCACTGAAAGCACATAAGCATCTGTTTGGGACTGGTCCTGACGTCTTGGCTACCGACAAAGGCTTTTACGAAAACATGAAACAGGTACTGAAGTTGGAAGAAAAAATCACAACAGTGTCGATCTGCAAAAAAGGCCGCCGTAACAAGGCCGAATATGAGCGAGAATCCACCGAAGAATTCAAAGATGGCCAGCGGTTTCGTGCTGGCTGCGAAGGCAGTATCTCGGTGTTAAAACGCGTCTTTAAGCTTGGCCGATGCCTTTTCAAAGGATTTAAGAATTACGCAGCCAGTGTAGGCTGTGCTGTTTTCTGTCACAACCTTGTTTTGCTGACAAAATTGTAAAGCGAGGATCGCTGAAACAGAGTGTTTTTAGGTTGCTCATGGAGACGGTCTGTCCAGAAAACTGAAATTTTAACTTTTTAAAGAGCGTTAGCGGGTAGTTCAACAAAAATAATGAAGAACTGACCTTGTCCTAAATCGGACGGTTATTTTTTTATCGTTTTTACTGCTTTCCGCAACAGGAACTATCTAATAATTATATGTAAGCTTCAAATTCGCCTTCCACGAGTCGGGACCCGCCGGCAGTTTCGTAAGTTTTAGCTGGTCGCATTGTAAATCCGGCCAACGCAGCAAAAGCATGGAGAGAAACTGTGAGAATTTTTCCATGTCAACTTCCTTTATTGAAACATCCGCGCTTACTGTTTTTCTCGCAC
>JBDRHL010000216.1:0-5739 GCA_043816955.1 Planctomycetota bacterium
CTTGACTTTAGTATGAACTAATTCATGTAGAAGAACATAGTCTTGCAGTTCCGCCGGCAGGAAAGCAATATTTACATTCAAGTTGATGCTATTTTTGCCTGAACAGCTTCCCCATCTTGTTTTTTGGCAACGGAAAGCTGCTCTTTTATATGGTAGGTTGTATTTTTCAGAGAAATGTTCCAAACGATGAAACAAGTCCTTCTGGGCTTTTTCGAGATCGATGTTTAAATCGGGCGTGTTTTGCAGTTTTGCATGTTGGTCTATTTTACGTAATTGCTTTTGAATCCAAGAAACCTTTGACCTCAGAAATTGTTTGGCTTCGCTTAAGCTACCAGTTCTTGGGATAGTTACAGTAATAGTTTTGTCTGGGCGAATGGTTATTCGTTGGTACTTTGCCATTTGTGAACTGGTAAAAGTAACAGACCCTAAATTTTCGATGTTAATATTCATCATCAATAAGTTGAACAAATTTGGCAATACCTGGCAAGAATAAGAACATTTCGAATAACATCAAAGACGTATCAAATTTATATCGCATATCAATAACCGTTCAGTCCAGACTACTTAATAATCTGCTCGCGGCTTCAAGTGCTTCTGGAATATCAAGGTACTTTGCAGCATATGCACGAGCACGTAATTCCTGAGAAAGATACAAACCGTGTTTTCCAACAGCCGGTATTTCTTCATCAAAAGCCTGCTTAACAAGGCAAACAGGATCTATTGGGGCTTTGCAAAAATCACTTAGTACAGCTTTGGCATCTGCTTTACCAAATCCAGTTTTCGATATTGATAGGCAGATGCCGGAATCAACAATGTCCCAACTGTCAAGGCCGGACGCCTTGAATACCATGTTTATGGTATTATTACCGCGACTTCCAGTCCATGTGAATATATGTAATTCCCTGCCATCCGTAATTATCGGCTGTTTGTCCAAGTCGGAATTCTTAAAGGTATTGCGGGCCCACCCTAATACTCGTTGTGAGTTCTGTTCTAACCAAACGGGAATTTCTACACCTTGCAGGATTCCCAGCATTTTCTCCCGAATGCACTTATGAATATTGCCACTGCCTCCAAACCACTGAACCAGTTTCTTGCCTCTGGCACTATCAACAAATATGGCCTTGCGATCCTCATCCACATTTGATATCCGCCAGCGTTTCCCCCCAAGCAACATAAATTGCCCAGTTTGATAGAATCCAAAGTAACCTTCAACTGTGCCTACAGGCCCAGAGTTAGAAATAACCTGATAGCTAGTGGGGGTATCAAAAGCAGCATAAAAATCATAGTGACTTGTCAACCTTTCACCCAACAGGCCAAGAATAATCTCTCCATTCTGTGTTTGTTCGATTAGATCATTTGTTCCTAAGTCCTGTAAAAGCTGAGTAAACCTCTTGACTGAAATATCGCCAAACGTGTTTTTTGAGCATAACAACTGATAGATTTCTCTTGCATCAATGCCACCTCGCTCAACAATTAAACTTAGTGTTTGCTGGATTAATGTACTGTAATCTTCGATGCACTTTTCAGGTGGTTCAACCCAACTTTCTTTCCCGTTCTTGCCAATCATAAGTTCAACAAGGGCAATGGCCTGAATCAGCTCGGGGTAAAGTTGATCCGGAAGAGAAGACTTGTCGGTGCATTTTACAACCGGTACATACATAAATAACCGTGATGGTTTGTTTTCACGCCGCCCACTTCGCCCAATTCGCTGTTTCAGAGCATTTACACTATGAGGCGGCCCGACCTGTCCGACAGAATCTATATCGCCTACATCAATCCCTAATTCCAATGTACTGCTACATATAGCGGTACATGGTCGACTTGACTTAAGTTCACTTTCGACATCTTCCCTAAACTGCTTACTTAATGATCCATGATGAACCATGAACTCATTCTGTAGTTTTTTTCTTTTACAAAGACTTGTGAGGATGTCTGCCAATGTTTCAACATCCTTTTTCCGATTACAGAACACCAGGTTTGTTTTATTGAAAAAGTTCTTAAGTATATGTTCGGCAACAGAAAACAAGCCGTCTTCTGTATTATCGGTTTGCTTTGGTTGCTGGGATTTGTTGGCGGTAACAGGTTCTTCGATGAATGTTTTCAAAAGCAACTCAACCTCGTTGGATTTTGTCGATTTAATTATTATCGTCTGATTTTCAGTATCGCCAGACAACCATTGCCCTGCAAGGTTTTCATCTCCAATAGTTGCTGAAAGACCGACTCTGCGAGTTCGTGGAAGGTTTTTGCGAATCGCATCTATTCTGTTTATCTGAGAAGAGAGTTGACGTTCTCGCTCACTATCGATAAATACATGTATCTCGTCTATTACAATTACATCAAGTCTCTTAAAAAGGCGGTTGCCATCTCGACCTTTCCGCATCAACAAAGATTCCATAGATTCCGGCGTAATCAGCAAAACACCTGAAGGGGCTTTGATTAACTGTTTTTTTCTGCTTGCCCCTACATCTCCATGCCATCGATGTACAGGAATGCCGGAACGCCTACACAATTCCTCCAGCCGCTGAAACTGATCATTTATCAAGGCTTTCAATGGTCCGATGTAGATAACACGTATTGAGCCAGCAGCGTTATCTTCTGCAAGTTCTGATAGAATTGGAAGGAATGCAGCTTCGGTTTTCCCCGATGCGGTATTAGCCATCAAAAGGATATCATCTTTTTTGTCAAACCATGCATTGATAGCGTCTACCTGGAACCCGAACAATTGGGTCCATTTCATATCCCATAGGATATTCTGTATAGTTTTATGTAAGCGTTCAAAAGCACCAGGCATAATATTCCATAAATCTAAAGTTTGAACCTGATTAAGTCTTCCTCATCAGGCTTATTTTTGTTTTCTTTAGGAGTTGAATCCACAGTTGTGGCTGGTTGATCGGGCGATTTCAAGAAAAACTCCAAAGTTTTGCCCGGATTCTGTTCAAGAACATTCAATAAACCAGCGTACTGTTGTACAGCATCTCTTGGGGTCAAAAAATATTTTGCACCAAGCCGTTGCTCACAAAAATTCATATATTTAACAAGACCATCATTGTCAACCAGGCGATTATCAGAATTGCCGCCAGCCTGGACAATTGTGATGCGATCCAAGAGGACAAAAAGGTCCTCTCTGCTTAAAGGTTGCAAACGAATTACAGGGCCTTTTGTGTCTATGATTTCGGCTGAGGCAAATGGATTGTCAGCCAATCTTGTTGCCAGTGCTTCGTAACTGAAAAGTCCACGTCTTCTATCAGAAAGGAATTCTTCCGTCCCTGCAAAACAAAAACCAAGCCCCTCGACATAACCCTGAAGACAATCGTTCAGTATTTGAAGGATGATTTCATAATTCTTTTCCCGTGCCGTTTTATTGTTAAGCCTTTCTGACAGAACGACCATCTCGTCCAGATTTACAAAAAGCCCTTTGTAACCTGCGATGCGGATAAAACCTGACCATAGTTTCATCATGTCATAAAGATGGCTGTCTTCGATAATATCACGAACCCCTAAATCTTGTCTGGCTTCGGTTTTTGTGTTGTACTCAGCTCTTAGCCAACGTGTGGCAGAATTCATAAGGTCTTCATTATATTTCGAGAACCCCTCAACGTAACGAGCAAGCACACGCACAAAATTTACACCATGGGTAAGTTCAAGGAGGTTTTCCAATCGCTTTTTTACAGCAGCTTCCAGGATTTCAAAATCTTTTTCACCGTTAAGTTTATTATGTACATCAATGACAAACTTTTCGACCAATCCTGACATTGCTCCCCCTTCGGGCTTGGCTCGAGTAGACATATTTTTAACGAGTTCGGTATAAAGAGCCTTTGCAAGGCCACCTGTACCATAAAGTCTTCGATCTACGGTTATATCCGCCTGAAAAACAACGAAGTTACGTTCCAGAGCTACTGTTCTGATCAGATTCAGAAAAAAGCTTTTGCCACTGCCAAATCTGCCAATGACAAATCTGACTGTTGCACCGCTGTCTTCGATATTCATAAGATCAGATATTAAAGCTTCTAATTCCAACTTACGCCCGACTTGAATATGGTGGAGACCTATCTTGGGAACTACACCGGCAGCAAGGCTTTGGAAAATAGCTATTCTTTCTCTTTGTTTAATTTTCATACCATATCCTCATTGCTATTTAAAAGTTCAGAATTGATAACCACAGGTTCTCCATCTTCAATCAGAAAATCTCCCAGATGCTCATCCGCCCAACTGTTTATTTCTTCAAAGGCAGCAGAGACTGTAACTGAATGCCTACTAGCCAATTCTTTAATTTCGCTTCCCAACCATTGATTCCGTGTTGTAATCTCTTCGAAAAAGGGTTTTACGTGTTCGGGGAGCCTCTCAAAGATTGACTTGTCAATTCTGATCCGTTCATTCACAATCTGTTTATTTAAAGATCCATCCATAGTTTCATCTTCTACCGAGTCTACCTGAATAGTTGTTTGTTCCATGGCACGAAGCAATATTTCTGTAGCTTCGATACTATCAGCACGTATCTGTCGAATTTTATTAATATCAAGTGCTACACTTCTTGGTGGGATAGGTTCACCACCGATATCTTCCTGCCCCCTTACAGCAAGTTTCGGGCGTTCTTCTATGCTTTCGAATCCAAGTTCTTCAATGTATTTCTCTACTAAATTCTTATCAAGCGCAAGTGACTTAAAGGTTTTTTCTAAAACCTTAACTTCTTCCTGACACACACCATCGGCTGCCCCGGCTATCATCACAAGGAACTTCCCAATAGCCTGTCGCTGTTTTTCATTAAACCTTTGAGATATGCTATATTTCAGATTTCCTGATGAGATGGTATTTTTCAAAAGATAATCCATTAAAGCTTCCATTCTCAAGCAATCATTTCGGCTGAGCATGAATCTTTCTTGGAAGAAATCGATAATAACTCTCCGTTCTTTTTCTTCCAGTACTCCACTGGCAAGTGAAACTTCAATGGCAAGTGGCATGAGCATTCCTACCAAGGCATAGTTTTGGCCTTTTGGCAAAGTCGGTTGATCTGGAAGCCGCAAAACAGCAACATACTCATCCCATTGATATGCTTTCTGTGTATAAATAGCATTGGGCTCCAATGAAGCTTCTAACGATTCAACCAGTGTTACTATCGATTTCGATTGAGTAAGTGTAAGTTTGGGCCGATATTCAATTTCACGTAATTCTGCTATTTTTGACAAAGGTAAAAGACGAGCCCCATTTTCCGCGGTAAATTCCTCCAGAAGATTATCCCACTGGTTCTGTAGTGGATGCTCTCTCTCGCCCCTGAGTTCTTGTGGGAGAGCCTCAAAAGCTCCAGGCATATCCTTGCTGTCCGCTTTGGTCTTTCGAGCATAGTCTTTAAGCTCTTCGATACATTCATTATAAAGTTTGATGACAGGGCTGAATTGCTTTCGCCATCCCTCTACCGATGGCCAATGTGCAGCAGGAACAACGCCAGAGTAAACGGAACCACTTAAAAGAGATGGGGAGGCGGGATGATACCCGATTACAAGCTCCTTATCACCCAATCTTGGGCACATCTTGCTTTGGAATTTCTCTTTGTATTTAATAGTAAAGAGCCTCGAAAACTCTTCGTATGCTCTATCTAAAACTACGCTGCGTTTAGTTCGTTCGTCCTGTCTGGCAAGTTGTAAAGCGAATTGGGTTGGTAACGGAGATTTTATTTTAGCAAGATAACCCAAGAGCATAGCCTGGAGTTTTTCGTCCACATGGCCTTGCTGATACTTAACAACT
>JBDRHL010000217.1:0-2532 GCA_043816955.1 Planctomycetota bacterium
AAGAGAACGTTGTAGAGTAATGAGAATAGTTGAACAAATTGTTGGATGGGCTCTGTTTATCGCAATCATTGTCTTTATCTCCTTTAAAATTTTTAATTCCTAATTATCCCTGCCAAAAACTCAATCCCTCAGTAGATTCTAAAATCCTTCAAGCCATTTTTCCAGACAATTCCTGTCGCCTTTTCTCTGCCCATCCACATACGCAGCTTACCCAAATTGCCCATTTTAACATTCAACAAGTCAACCAGTCACTCTGAGGTGCTCTACGAATGACGGACACTCGGCGGGAGGATATAATAGCCCGCAAGGAAAGGAGTGTCCAGTATGGCAAAACAGAAACGGTATAACAAGGACTTTAAATTACAGGCAGCTCGGCTGGTAACTGAGCAGGGTTATTCGTTTAGAGAGGCGGGTGATAGATTGGGGGTTTCGGCATGGTCGATCCGCTATTGGGTACAGAAGTTTCGTCAAACAGGCGAACTGCCTCCAGAAAACGAGACTGCTCCTGTAACAGATGAACTTAAGCAGCTTCGCAATGAAAATATTCGTTTGCGTATGGAGAACGACATTTTAAAAAAAGCGGCGGCGTACTTTGCAAAGGAGTCCATGTGAGGTATGCCTGGATACAAGAGCACGACCAGGATTTTCCGGTGGCAGTTATGTGTAATGTTTTACAGGTAAGTACCAGCGGCTATTATAGCCGGCTCGGACATAAACCTTCGGCCCAACAGCAAAGGCGTGAACATATTGCGCAGGCGGCGGCAAGGTTTTACTTCGAGAGCGAACGTATTTATGGTTATCGCAAGGTATATGAAGATATACTTGAAGCAAATATTGGCTGCTGCAGGGAGACGGTTCGACGTATAATGCATCAAATCGGGCTGTTTTCGCGTATTAAACGCAAGTTTGTGCTTACTACGGACTCCGATCACGCCATGGCGGTTTCAGAGAATTTGCTTAGCCGTGACTTTACTGCGGCATCACCGAATCAAAAATGGGTGGCTGATATAACCTATATTCCTACGCTGCAAGGCTGGCTATATCTGGCAGCAGTAATGGATTTGTATTCGCGTAGAATAGTAGGCTGGGCGATGAGCGAGCATATTGACTCAGCATTGGTCCTTTCAGCGATGAATATGGCCATATCGCAACGCAGACCCGAAGCCGGACTGCTGCATCATAGCGATCGCGGCAGCCAGTATACCTGTGATGTGTTTCAGGATTTGCTTGGTGATAACGGGATTGTTTGTAGTATGAGCCGCAAAGGCGATTGCTGGGACAATGCATGTATGGAAAGCTTTTTTGGAAGCCTGAAGACTGAATGGGTTAGTGACAAGAAATACAAGACTCGTGAACAAGCAGGAAATGATATTTTCAAATACATCGAATTGTTTTATAATCGCAAACGTAGACATGCTGCTTTAGGATACTTAAGTCCGGCAGCTTATGAAGAGCTTTACGTAAATGAACGCAAACAGGTAGCATAATTTTAATCATCGAGTGTCCGCCATTCGTAGAGCACCTCAGAAAGAAAAATATGATGTGTATATTGGTAGAAGTAGTAAGTGGGGTAATAAGTTTGTGATTGGTAAGGATGGTGATAGAGAAGAAGTGATTAAAAAGTACAGGGAATGGATTATGAAGAATGATTATTTATTGAGTTGTTTGGATGAGTTGAAGGATAAGGTTTTAGGATGTTATTGCAAGCCTTTGGCTTGTCATGGTGATGTTTTGATTGAGTTGGTTGAAGGTAAGAATGCTTCTTAGTGAGTGGTTGATTTCCTGTTGCTTTGTTCCAAAGCAATGCTCGGCCTTTTCAGCCTTTATTCTCTCGAATCCGAGCCTAAATTTGCCCTCTTACCCCTTCGGGCTTCCCCGCCCAGAGGACAAATTCTTAACGGCTCGGCTTCTCAATATAAAGGCACGGCCGAGTTTTGAGCCCGTTTCTATTCCACTCTTAAATTTTTCCCGTCGTCCAGCTCGGTCTTCGCCCGAGGGCCACCGGTCGGGGGCGATACCCCTAAAAATTTAATGAGCGGGAATAGTGGTGTGGTCTCAAAAGCAGCATGCCCTCGTCTTTTCGAACAGAGTGTCGAAAAGACGGAGGTGTTTAGTATGTATGAACAAGCAAAAATGGTTTTATATGAAGATGTGGTTGTGGCTGAGTCGGGGCTGTTACAGAGAGAGCGTAAGGACAGATACGGCAGCGTTCCCGGTCTGGACGACAGCGAATTAGCTAATCCTGATGAGCTTGAAAGGATGGTTTACAGAGAGGAATTTGGCCCTATCCTGGCTTTGCCTATACAGGGCAACAGGTGCTCTTTAAGACCCGCAATAGACGAGGACGGCAGTGTTAGTTGGGGGGCATTCGGTACAGTTGACTTTGAGCGGATGTATCCGTTTAACAAGGTATTGTACAAGGCAGATAAGCTACGTGAGCAGATTAAGAATGTTTTAATAATGTTCAGTATAGTCAATGAAAGACTTGAGCCAAAGGCAAAGTACACGGTTCTTAAATACCTTGAAAGGGGC
>JBDRHL010000218.1:0-4375 GCA_043816955.1 Planctomycetota bacterium
GTAATATCCAACCAATGCCGCCCGCCGCCCTCATTAACCTCAATCGGTGGGCCAATAATCGCCATATATTTGTTCCCGAATTTAATCCGCCATGATGCCCGCACGTCTTTACGATATCGTAAGCGCCAATTGTGCGTTAGGGTCCCGGTCTCCTTCATGTCCTGTACCGCTTCATCGCTTCTGTGGGTGGTCTTCTTGGCCCATACGGTATCAATGTCAATAAAGGTATCATCAAAATTTCCCATGCCGTCCGGCACCTTAGTCACAGTCTGAAGCGTTATACGCTTATCTAAATCACTGGGGCTTGTTGTGGTTCGTTTAAAATTCATCCCAGAGCCTATGGCTATAAACCAGCCTGTCTATAACTTTCCCCAGGGTGTCGTGACGGTCCCCATGATAATACGCATCCTCAGCCGCAAACTTGACCGCTCGTTTGATATTCTTTGGAACTAATGCCGCCGTTGTCCACCCGCACACAAAGCGAATTACAATAGGATTAGACGTGTATGCAGTAAATGAAGGCCATGTTACGCCATACGGTAAAACAATGCGCCCACATTGATCTCCGTTCGTCTCAACGATATATTGAGTTGTAACGGTCATCTCCGTTTCGTCGCCGTCTGAATCCGTGTATTTTATATGAGTTACAGTTGCCAGATTACCAAAAGGGATCGTGATATAATCCTCATCCGGCCACTCATCAAGGTAATAGTCCCAGGTCTGCGTCAAGAGCGCCCTTCGAGTGAGTCTTTCTATCTCTTCCCTGCCGTCCTTTATCAGATCCCCCAGGTCGTCATCCTCTGCCGTGGTTGCCTCATTGACAAGGATGGACGTGCCGAACTCACAAGCGGCCAATAGCACCTGTGAAGCGGTCCTGATGTACTGTTTTGTGCCGGTGTACGGCTTCTTATAATCGGCATTATCCGGCTCTGTTGCCCCGGCGCCGTCCGTCGTAACCTGAGCAAATTCCTGGAGTACACCATCAACCTTCCAGTCGGTATATGTCACATCATCGTCTGATTCCTGAATTTTCGTGTCATTGGTCCCGGTTGCGCCGTTGGTTCCGCAATGAAGCAGGACTTCAGCCTCTTTACCCAGGACGGAAACGCCTGTGCCTACATGGGTCGTGTAATTGGCTGCAATGGCTTTTGAACCATAGGCGAGGGACTGCGTTAAGGTCAGATTACCGTCAAACGTCTCAGAGTCAAGCCTGAGGTGTCCTTTCAATTCTGCAAGCGTGATCGGCTCAAGGGTTGGTGGAGTTATTTGTTGGATTTGCATCGCATTTCCTTTTTTAGCTTTTCGGGAGCATATTGATTTAAATATTCAATGCAATATGCCACCATATCGTCTACTCTAAACCCCGGCGTATGTTTACTGTTCCAAAGTTCAAGATTTTCAATTCGATTATCATCTCTTATGCCATTCTTATGATGTATTGTTTCTCCTGGGCGAATAGACCTCCCGATATGCTCTGACATAACTGCAACATGTTCCAATACACGACCACGCTTGTTCGAGTTTGGATGATCATGATCTAATAGTTGAACATATCCTTCCTTATTGCTGCGTCCGTTTTTATAAGAAGGATGATTTTTGCCTTTTCTTAACCTTGCCTTGTCTATACTTAAACAACCACAACTTCTCGAACTGCCATACAATAAAGACATTGCCGACACTTTTTTGATTGTCCCACATTTACATTTACACATCCACATTGCGCGACTGGGTTTCAGATTTTCTATCCTCCTAATTGCCTTCCATCTTCCAAATTTCATACCAGTGATATCTTTAAGTTTTCTTCTTACTGGAATACCAAAGAGCTTCAATTTGTTATATACCGTATTCTGACAAACCCCAAACAATTTACTTATTTCTGCACTACTTAATTTTTGCATTACATAGGATTCAATTAAATAATTCTTTGTAATGCTTTTTTGTTTCAGTGGAGCGGTTGCCTGTACCAGTTGCATTATTTTATATACCCCTGGACAATAATGGTTGCATCGCCAGTCGCCGTAGCATCCACTACAAAAGCTGTTGCAGCGGTTATAAAAAGAGGCCTCGTGAATACCAGTTCTATAACCGTATCAGCGGAACATGACAGGGGGCCTAAAACCACAGTGGTTACTGCGGTCCCTGTTTCCCCAGCGCCAAACGTGAATATTTCGGCATCATGGGCGTTTATGTATATCCGCTCAATGTATATGCTCTTTCCTGTCACAGCGGCAACAAGGGTTTCGCATCCCGACCAATCGTCGCTATACCCATTTGCAATAAAACCGGCCCCGGATACGCTATTGGTTTTCAGTGTAATTGCCATGTCATTCTCCTGCGATGAACTTATCCAGCTTCATCATCGTTATGCTGTCAATCGTAACGTCTGCAATCTGATCAAGCGAAATAGGGTTGAAATTGATTTCAACCTCCATATTGTAAAGTTCCATCAACTCAACATTAAAGGCCTCCATGTTAGGGATATCGTAAGTCTGCTTCCCTGCCTCATCTGTTTTCAATACAGGGTTTTTTGCCTCATCCTTTTTACAATGCTTTACACAGAGCTTTTGTCGTCCCTCCTCCAGATCCCGAAACTCGCTCCCGATCTTATTGATTGTTTTTCCAACCCAATACGCGATTTTCACGGGCAGGTCTTTTTCCGCCAATACTTGGAAGCCTTCCATCGCAACTTTCAGATCGCCTAACTTGATTTTCATTTTAATATCCTCCCGGTAGGTTCATTGTTAAACAGTGAGTCCAACCAACATTCCCAACAAAATTCGTATCGCTTGTTGACTTCGTATTTCCCTAATTGCATTTTAAGGAAGGCATCTGGCTGACCTGGTTCAACTGTAAGCTCTAATGATATTCCAATAGTCGTTCCCCCATCTTCATCGGTCATGTTCTTTCCACACTTTACACATGTCATAATATCCTCCCGGATTTTGAAAATTTCCCGGTAAGTTTTGTCCCAGGCAGGCCGACCGGGAGATCCAGCTTTTCGGGCAAAAGGGGTGCAACCCTATCCTGGAACAAATGAATCATTTTTCTTGACTGCTTTCTTGGCCGCTTTCTTTGGTTTAGGTTTAAACTTCCCATTATTGATTTACAGTCTGGTTTTATCCGTTGGGTTTTCTTTGACAACCTCTACGGGTTTCTTGATTTCTTTCTTGACTTCTTTTTTATCGACCATCTTTACCTCCTATTCAATATCAGTTTCGGTTATCTCTACGTTAATCTGTATCCGCCATTTCTTTCCGGCAGGGACAGTCATATTCAGGATATCTTGCCCTTGCGGAGAAGTTTCTATTTTGAATGTCTTCCCAGCAATAACCTCAAAGGCCTCATACCCTGCCAGAACGTTCCTTGCTTCGACGCTAATGTCATTAAGTTCCATCAACAGGCTCCTTATGCAAAGTAGTACATCTTCTTTGCTGCTCCGCCAACCAGGACAGTTACATACCCCTCACTGGTCAAGCCGTTCATAGCCGTAGCCGCCGTCGTTGTTGGAGCAGTACCAGCCACCGGGAAAGCAAAGGCGTTCGTGTGAGCACCTTCAATATCCAGTGCCGTTGTAATCGTTCCACCATCTCTGTAAGACTTGAACGATGAGCCGATAGATGTGCCAGCACCGTCAAGATGGACAACTACGCCAGAATCAATCCTGCTACCCGAAGCTATGTTCAGTAAAATGCCGTTTGTATCTACAGTCATGGCATTTGTTTCTTCCCAGGAAAGATACATTCCACAAACAGCCGCGTAACCACTGGTTTTTGTAATATCGGTGGTCCCTGATATTTTACCACCATAAAGAGCGATCATTCCAGTATCAGCCATATTACAGGCCGTGGTAGTCATGGTCGCAAAGACACTAAACAGCTGATTTACTTCGGGCGCACCGGATATCGCAATGGACCCACGAACCCCGTACATATCAGCAAGATCGTGAGCAACAACGCCCTGGCCGAGAACACACTGCCCAACGGCAAGAGCCCCAGCGTCCCCGGACGTTGTAATCTTACCGAGGATAGGAATGGCATTAAATCCAGCGCCGAGATCAACACCTATATGACTAACAATACCGATGACATGATCCGTAGATGTGCCAAACGCAATCGGATTTGAGTAGTCGCCAATATTAATTGCAGCACCAAGGATACCCTGACCCCAAGTTCCAGTAAGAGATATCGGATGACCCGTACAGGCACCAATTGAAAGACTCGTACCACCGCCCGCCATCGTCACGTCAACCCCGGCAATGGTCAGGGTTCCCGCCCCAGCATCCAGAACAAAGGACTTTGAACCGGTGGCGTACCATCCGAAGTCTACATCCTGCGCCGTGCCGCCTACAGTGACGGCCCCGGTAGCAATCGACAGG
>JBDRHL010000219.1:0-17672 GCA_043816955.1 Planctomycetota bacterium
GGGATTATGGAACATATTGAAGAAGCTGGTGTCCATTCCGGTGATAGTGCCTGCAGTTTACCACCAGTTTCGATACCACCAAAGATACTGGCTGAGATTAAGAGGCAGACAAAACTTTTAGCACTTGAATTAAAAGTTAAAGGTCTGATGAACATCCAGTTTGCTGTAAAAGATAATGAAATTTATATACTTGAAGTCAACCCACGTGCATCCCGAACAATCCCGTTTGTCAGCAAAGCGATTGGTATTCCTTTAGCTAAGCTTGCAACAAAAGTAATGGCAGGAATGACTTTGGAAGAATTGAACTTCACTAAGGAAATTCACCCAAAGCATTTCTCCGTCAAAGAGGCAGTATTTCCATTCTTAAAGTTCCCCGGCATAGATACATTGCTTGGCCCGGAAATGCTATCTACCGGTGAAGTTATGGGTTTATCAGATGATTTTGCAATTGCTTTTGCAAAATCTCAGTTAGCTGCCGGCAACAGTCTACCTATGAGCGGCAATGTCCTTTTTAGTGTCAGGGATGACGATAAGAAAAAAGCTGTTGGGCTTGCAGGTGCATTACAACAAATGGGCTTTAAGATTGTCGCAACTAAAGGTACGTGTATTGAGTTTATCAATAACAATATACCATCTGAGTTTGTACTGAAAATGAGCGAGGGCAGGCCAAATATAGTTGACTGGATAATAAATGGAAAAATCAATCTTATCATAAATACTACGATAGGTGCTCAATCGATTAAGGATTCTTTCTCGATAAGAAGGACTGCCCTTGATAAACAAATTCCGTATGTAACAACAATAAGAGGTGCGGCAGCAGTGGTAAAAGCCATCTCTGCGATGAAAGAAAAGAAATTAAGCGTAAAACCAATTCAGCATTATTACAGTCAGGAGCAAAATTGAAAGCCATTTTATTACTTGAAGATGGTACAGTTTTTGAGGGTACTTCTTTTGGAGCCAAAGGCCAGAAGTGCGGAGAAGGTGTGTTTAACACAAGCATGACCGGCTACCAGGAAATACTGACCGATCCGTCTTACAACGAACAGATAATAATAATGACATATCCGTTGATCGGCAATTATGGCACTAACAAATGTGATTGGGAATCAGGGAAAGTTTTTGCAAGCGGTTTTATCGTCAAAGAAAACTGCTCGTACCCAAGCAATTGGCGAAATAAGGATTCCCTGAATGATTATTTAGAAGCTAACAACATAATAGGGCTCGAAGGCATAGATACAAGAAAGCTCGTAAAACATATCCGCACGCAAGGTGCAATGAAAGGAATTATTTCCTCAACCGATCTTGATATCAGCAATCTAAAAAAGAAGCTGGAAAGTTATCCTGGTCTTGTTGGAAGGGACATAGTCAAAGATGTTTCCGTCAAAAAAACATACTGCTGGGACAAGCCTGTAGTTGATATATTAAACCCAAATGAACAAAAGCCCGAAAAAAAACATAAGGTCGTCGCTTTCGATTTCGGCATAAAACACAATATACTCAGGCTGCTTTGCTCACACGGCTGTGATGTTAAGGTCGTACCCGCTGCTGCTTCCGCTGAGGAAGTTCTCAGCCAAAAACCGGACGGTGTGTTTTTAAGTAACGGCCCGGGCGATCCTGCTCCTGTAACCTATGCCGTTGAAACAGTAAAAAGTCTTCTTGGTAAAGTGCCTATTTTCGGGATATGTCTCGGCCATCAAATTCTTTCATTAGCACTTGGAGGCAAAACCTATAAGTTGAAATTTGGCCACAGAGGAGCAAATCACCCCGTAAAAAACCTGCAAACCGGAAAAATCGAAATTACCAGCCAGAATCATGGTTTCTGTGTTGACATGGACTCACTCAAGAACAAGGACATAGAGTTAACTCATATGAACTTAAATGATAACACTGTTGAAGGCATTCGATGTAAAGAACTTCGTGCTTTTTCCGTCCAGTACCACCCCGAAGCCTCGCCCGGCCCACGTGACTCAAGCTACCTTTTTGATATCTTTATTGAATTGATGGGTAAATGACTTTTGGTGAACTATGATTGTTGTTATTGATTACAATGTGGGCAATATCAGAAGTGTCTGTAATGCCTTTCGCTATATTGGCTGTGAGGTAAAGTTAAGCCGTGAATTTGAAGATATCAACACGGCCAGCGGCCTTGTGCTTCCCGGTGTAGCAGCATTCGGCTATGCCGTTAGTGCCTTGGGGGCGTTAGATAAGCAGATCAAAGAGATTGCACTCGGCGGTAAACCGTTATTAGGTATATGCGTAGGCTACCAGATGCTTTTCGAAATAAGTACCGAACACGATGAACATAAAGGCCTTGGATTGATTCAAGGCAGTGTTATCCCAATCCCCCCAGGCAGAAAAGTTCCGCATATGGGATGGAATTCGGTCAGAATTCCTGAAGATATGGATTTACTGGCCGGTTTGGGAAAACAGAAAAATTTTTACTTTGCACATTCTTATTATGCTGATGTTAGCGATAGTGATGCCAGGACTGCTTATACTGACTATGGTTTTGACTTGCCTGCATCAGTTCAGAAAGCAAACATATATGGAACCCAGTTTCATCCCGAAAAAAGCGGCCAGGCGGGCTTAAAAATCCTGAGAAACTTTGCACAGATTTGTGAAAGGTATACCGGTAAATGCTGACAAAAAGAATCATTCCATGTCTTGACGTGAAAGATAACAGGGTGGTCAAAGGTGTCCATTTCCTGAATCTCCAAGATGCCGGCGACCCAGTCGAACTTGGTGCAAAATATAGTGACAACGGTGCCGATGAGTTGGTTTTCCTGGATATTACAGCTACTATCCGTTCGCGCAAAACAATAGTTGAACTTGTTGAAAAGGTCGCGGAAAACGTTTTTATCCCTTTTACTGTCGGCGGCGGTATACAGACAGTCGAGCAGATTGACGAGCTTTTGCGAAGCGGGGCAGAAAAAGTTTCAGTAAATACCGCAGCGGTGGAAAATCCAAACTTGATTGCTGAAGCTGCAAAACGGTTTGGAAGCCAGTGTGTGGTAGTAGCTATAGATGCAAGAAGATTGGAAAAGAAACAAAACAAATGGAAGGTTTGCGTAAAAGCAGGGACTGAACCAACTGATATCGATGTCGTCGAATGGGCAGTAAAAGTTGAAAATTTGGGTGCCGGAGAGATATTATTGACCTCGATGGATGCAGATGGTACCAAGGCTGGCTATGATAATCAACTGAACCGGGCGGTTACCAATGCAATCAATATCCCTGTAATCGCATCCGGCGGAGCTGGTAAACTGGAACATTTGTACGATGCTATTGTTGATGGTGGTGTAGATGCCGTTCTTATGGCCTCCGTTACACACTTCGGAAATTACACCATAAAGCAAATGAAAGAATACCTTGGCAATCGCGGTATCGCGGTAAATCTATAATGGACAGATTGAAAAGAAGGGAAATATAGATGTGTGGAATAGTGGCTTATTTTGGTAAAAAGGCGGCTCAACCAATTCTACTTGAGGGCTTGCGAAGGCTTGAGTATCGCGGTTACGACTCAGCTGGTATGGCATTATTGAGCAGAAAAAGAATAAAGGTTAAAAAAACCAGTGGCAGAATAACCGCTTTGGAAAAAATCCTGGATGAAAAAGATGACTCTGAGACGCTGGGCATAGCCCATACCCGCTGGGCCACTCACGGAGAACCGAACACCATTAATGCACATCCACATCTGGACTATACCCGCAAAATTGCAGTTGTTCATAATGGAATTATCGAAAACTACAGCACCTTAAAGACCTGGCTGCAAAATGAGGGTGCAGAATTTGCAAGCCAAACCGATACTGAGGTGATAGCAAATTTAATCGGTTATTTTTATGCTAAGGCAGACAACTACGAAAACAGAAAACAATCTGATAGTAAGAACAAATTTGAACGAGCAGTTCAGCAGGCCCTCCGTGAACTGACCGGAACTTATGGTTTGGCGATAGTCTGTTCGGATTTTCCTGATATGCTTATTGGCGCAAAAAAAGGCAGTCCTCTTGTTTTAGGCATTGGGGAGAACGAATATATCCTCGCCTCGGATGCCACCGCAATTGTGGAGCACACGAAGCAGGCAATATACCCTGCCGACAACGAAATGGTTATCATCAATTCAAAGGGCTTTAATACCAAAACTATCGATAACGTTATGGTCAGCAAAAACCTCAAGCAGATTGAATTTTCACTGGAACAAATCGAGCTGAGCGGTTTCCCGCATCATATGCTTAAGGAAATCTTTGAGCAGCCTAAGGTCTTGGCTACCTGCATGGGCGGTCGATTAGACCGCGCAAATAATAGGATTAAATTTGGCGGTATAGATTCATGCTCACGAGAATTGACACGAACCAAGCGCTTTATCCTTACAGCATGCGGAACTGCATTCCATGCTGCTCTGGTCGGAGAATTTCTGTTTGAGTACTTGGCACGAATCCCGACCGAAACCGAGTACGCCAGCGAATTCAGGTATCGCAATCCAATTATTGAGGACGGTACCGTTGTTATAGCGATAAGCCAATCCGGTGAAACCGCCGATACTCTTGCAGCAGTAGAACAGGCCAAAGAACGCGGCGCATCTGTTTTGGGTCTTGTAAATGTGGTAGGTTCGTCCATTGCCAGAGCAACTGATGCCGGTATATATCTGCATGTTGGGCCTGAGATAGGGGTTGCCAGTACAAAGGCATTTACGGCACAAATAACAGTACTGACAATGCTGGCAATCGAACTGGGCAGAAGAAAACACATCAGTAGCAACGAAGCAAACAAATATATTGAACAGCTTTCGCAGATACCTGACAAGATCAGCCAGATATTGAAACAATCCGACCATATTAAAGCTATCGCCTCAGCAAATATTGATAAGGACAATTGGCTGTTTTTAGGCAGGGGTTTCAATTACCCTGTTGCTCTTGAAGGTGCACTAAAATTAAAGGAAATAAGCTATATCCACGCTGAAGGGCTTCCAGCCGCAGAGATGAAGCATGGTCCTATTGCTTTGATTGCTGATAGCATGCCCATAGTTTTTATTGCTACATCTGGGCCGCAGTACGACAAAATTATAGGCAATGTTACCGAAGTTAGGGCACGCGGCGGAAAAACTATCATTCTTGCAACCGAAGGTGACAAGAACATAAAACAATATGCCGATTACTTAATTACCGTTCCGGATGTGCCGGAATTTTTACAACCGTTGCTGACCGTTGTACCGCTGCAATTGCTGGCTTATCACGCTGCTGTGCTGCGTGGACACGATGTGGATAAACCTCGGAACCTTGCAAAAAGTGTTACTGTTGAGTAATAGTTAAAATGGTATTTCGATAGTTTAATCAGAGTTTTATGATGCCGGAAAAAAAGGAAAGTTGTGGTCTCTTTGCTATTTTTGGAGACACCGAAGCCGTCCAAAAAACCTATTTCGGCCTGCATAGTCTTCAGCACCGTGGACAGGAATCAGCAGGAATTGCCTCCAGCAACGGAGAATATATCCAATGCTATAACGGTATGGGAACAGTAAGCAGGGTTTTTCGAAGTGGCAAAGGCGTATTAGAGAAATTAGCCAACCCGATAGCTATCGGCCATGTCCGGTATTCGACCACAGGTTCGAGCAGATTGATAAACAGCCAGCCACTTTTGGCTGAGTATTCCCACGGACAAGTGGCGGTAGCTCATAATGGCAATCTTATAAACGCAGGACTATTGCGGGATGAATATGAGGCATACGGCAGTATCTTCAAATCCACAAGCGACACCGAAATTATTATACATCTGCTTGCAAAACCGAGCCACATTAGCAGGCCCTATCCCATGGCACACATCTTGAACCATCTGCAGGGGGCATATTGTCTTTTATTTTTGTTTGCTGACCATATTGAGGCAGCTCGTGACCCTTATGGCATCAGACCCTTGTGTATAGGGCAAACAGAAAAAGGCTGCTACGTTATCGCCAGTGAAAGCTGTGCTCTGGATGCCATCGATGCCGGCTTCCTTCGAGAGGTAGAACCGGGTGAAATCGTTCGCATTGATAATAATGGACTGCATAGCAGATTCTTTGTCCAGCGAGGTACTGTAACACCGGCTCACTGCATTTTTGAGCACGTATATTTCGCCAAGCAAAACTCCCGTATCTTTGGTGAAAACGTACATAAGTTTAGAAAAAAGCTCGGAAGGCAACTCGCAATAGACCATCCTGTTGACGCCGATGTGGTAATACCTGTGCCGGATTCAGGAACATCAGCGGCAATCGGCTATGCAGAGCAAAGTAAAATACCCTTTGATATGGGTATGGTAAGAAGCCACTATGTAGGTAGAACATTTATTGCACCGGACCAAAAGTCAAGAGACCTCGGGGTTAAACTCAAACTGGCAATAGTAAAAGAAGCCGTCAATGGCAAGAGGGTCGTAGTAGTAGACGATTCCGTTGTTCGCGGCACAACCACAAGGGGCAAAATTAGAGCATTGCGGGAAGCAGGAGCAAAGCAGATACATATGCGCGTCAGCTGTCCGCCAATCAGGTTCCCGTGTTTTTACGGCGTAGACTTTCCAACCAAAGAGGAACTGCTGGCAAATAATCGCTCTCCGGAACAAATCGCAGAGTTTCTTGAGGTCGATAGTATCGGTTACCAGTTGCTGGAAGGGCTTTTGTCTTGTGCAAGATGTCCCGCCGAGTATTATTGCACTGCCTGTTGGTCAGGCAGATATCCTGTTCCGGTGGATATCCCGGTAAGTAAATTTGCTATGGAACCTTATCAAATGCATATGTTTGATGGTTACTCTCTGACAGATGAATGAGAACATAAATTACAAAAGTTATCTTGTAAAACATGGAGGTTTTTTATGAGCCGCGAAATAATAGCTATTCTGGACTTCGGCAGTCAATACATTCAGTTAATAGCAAGGCGTGTTCGTGAGCACAATGTATGTTCTCGGATTTGCCCAGCAAACATAACACCAGAGGAACTATCACAGTTGGGTCTTGTTAAAGGTTTGATATTATCCGGCGGGCCAGTAAGCGTATATGATAAAAATGCGCCTATTTGCGACGACAGAATCTTTGACCTGGGTATACCAATTCTCGGGATTTGCTACGGTATGCAGATAGGCTGTAAGATTTTAGGTTCGGACATTGTTGCGGCCCAGAAGCGCGAATACGGCCGAGCAAATCTATCAATTTTTGACAAGAGTGATTTGTTTGCAAATCTGCCGGATTCAACCGCTGTGTGGGCCAGTCACGGCGACCAAGTTGGTAAATTAGGCGATGATTTTATCAAGCTTGCAGCTACAGAAACTTGCCCGTATGCCGCAGTAAAACACAAAGTAAAAAAGTTTTTCGGTGTTCAATTTCATCCTGAAGTTTCTCACACCCCTAAAGGAACGGTGATATTAAAAAACTTCTTGTATGATATCTGTGGCTGTACTGGTGACTGGAAGATGAGCGACTTTGTTGGTGAAGCTGTTGAAGCAATTCGCAAACGTGTGGGTAATGCAACAGTTATATGCGGTTTGAGCGGCGGTGTCGATTCATCGGTGGTTGCTTCGCTTGTACATCAGGCAATAGCTGACCGACTTTTATGTATTTTGGTTGATAACGGCTTATTGCGAAATAACGAACGCCAAACTATTGTCTCAACATTCCATGACCATTTCCACATAAATTTACGGGTTGTCGATTGGTCTAAGCAATTTTTAACGAGTTTAAAAGGGGTGACGGACCCACAGGAAAAACGCAAGATAATCGGTTCTGAGTTTATTAAGGCCTTTAAATCTGAAGCCTTAAAGATTCCCAAAGCAAAATTCCTTGCCCAAGGGACGCTTTATCCTGATGTTATCGAATCTGGTTCTAAAGATAATGGCCTCTCAGCAAATATAAAGCTGCATCATAACGTTGGCGGTCTGCCGGCCGAGTTGGGCTTTGAACTTATTGAACCATTACGGGAGCTATTCAAGGATGAAGTTCGCATGGTGGGCGAATATTTAGGACTGCCGGAGGATATTGTCTGGCGACATCCTTTCCCCGGCCCAGGACTTGCGGTGAGAATAATTGGCGAGGTCACACAGGAAAGACTCGGTATGTTGCGACAGGCAGATGAAATTTTGATAGATGAAATAAAATCAGCAGGATTATATAGAAAAGTATCTCAAGCACTGACAGTGCTTCTGCCTGTCTCAACAGTTGGGGTGATGGGGGACGCACGAAGCTACGAAAACGTTATTGCTATTCGAGTGGTCGAGACCTCTGATTTTATGACAGCTGACTTTTCACGGATACCTTTCGAAATTCTCAGCTTGATATCCAACAGAAATATAAATGAAGTCCGGGGAGTTAACCGTGTTGTATATGATATATCGAGCAAACCGCCGGCAACTATTGAATGGGAATAGTATACTGACTTTTTATTTTGGAAATTACCCTGCTATCTCAAAATGTGTATGTCAGGCTCAAACTGGTCCAGTATTCGTCTGAAGTGTTAATCGAATCATCCCATGAGGATTGATAATAAAAACCGGACGTAAAGGTAAGATTACTGCCAAGATCGAAGCTTGTTGAGACACCAAAAACAGCATGCGACTAGTCGTGGTCTACCGCGGCACCATAAGCGTTGCTGGCTACATTGTCAAATCTGTTAACTATATGCAATTCGTTGAAGCAATGAGAACGCTGAATATGTACTGGACGTTAAGCAGGCTGCCAAGTGAAAATCTGGAAGCCCCAACCGACCAGGTATTTGCCAAATCGATCGTATAAAATTAAGTGCACACCAGTTCATCATTTCTATGGGAAAAAGATTGCTTGGTGTAATATCACCGATGGATTTATGATACAATCTGTTTTTATATCCCAACTCTCATCATTATATAATACCAATTGGATTTAATATACCACTATTTGTGATAATGGAGTCACACAGTTGTGCTTATTCTTCATGAGAATGAGTCAAAGTTTTGAACGTTAAAGACTTTTTAACATATAGTTAATAAACCGTGGATGACAAAAACAGGCAACCAGTCATTTGCCCAATAGCAGTTGATGAAAAACTGCGGCTACTATCCACACGGTGAAACTGATACAAAGTGTAATTGACAGAGCCAGTTGTTTTCGAAAGCAGAAAAAGGCTGTTAGAAAAAAGAGGATACTTGGTAAAATACCCCATAAAGCTGCTCTTGTATATTGAGTCAGCAATGCATAATTGGAAGGATTGTCAACATGCAGCCAAACAAGAACAATAGCTCCGGTTAAAGGCATCACTGCTATCAAGCCAGCCAATGTGGGTAATCTTCGCCCAACCTGTGTGCAGAGAATAATAATAACAACGCTAATTAAAAGTTTAATAAGAAATCGCATCTAATAAATCATCCAAAGCAATTATCTTTCAATATTGAAAATGTGCTTACGAGACACTGCTTTTAATTTGAATTCCTGTATAGCGCAGTACAGTACCGGTACCACCAGCATCGTCATGATTTCGATGGTCATTCCACCAAACGATGGTATTGCCATAGGTACCATTACATCGGAACCACGTCCGGTTGAGGCAAGCACCGGCAGCAAGGCTAATATTGTTGTGGCCGTGGTCATAAGACATGGACGGATACGCCGGTTACCGGCAAAGACAGTAGCATCGCGAATATGTTCGATGGTGTCATGCTTATGATTCCTGAACGATTGTTCAAGATATGTTCCCATCACAACGCCATCATCAGAAGCTATTCCAAAGAGTGCCAAAAATCCAACCCAAACGGCAACACTTAGGTTTATCGGGTGTATCTGGAAGAGCTGCTGCATGTTCACTCCAAAGACATTAAAGTCGAGGAACCATGGCTGAGCATAAAACCATATCATCAAGAAACCGCCTGACCAGGCTACAAGAATGCCGCTAAAAACTAATAAAGTGGTCATAACCGATTTGAACTGGAAGTATAGTATCAGGAAAATAATAAACAAAGCAAGGGGCAATACGACAGCAAGCGTCTTTTGCGACCGTATCTGGTTTTCGTAGCTGCCGGCAAAAGTATAACTCACACCCGGCGGTAAGACAAACTGACCGGAATCAATTTTTTCCTGCAGATATGCCTGGCATTGCTCGACAACATCTACTTCGGCATTGCCTGGTTTCATATCAAAAAGAACATAACCAGTAAGGAACGTGTCCTCACTTTTGATGACTTGTGGCCCTCTGACATATTGGATATCCGCCACTTCTGTGATTGGAATTTGTGCCCCATCGGAGGCAGGCACAAGTATCTTATTCATGGTCTCGATTTGATCTCTTAACTCACGCTGATAACGCACACGTACAGGAAATCGCTCGCGTCCCTCAACGGTTGTGGTAACTTTTCTGCCTCCTATGGCAATTTCGACTACATCCTGGAATGCGCGCATTGGTACACCGTAACGAGCCAATGCCTTGCGGTCAGGAATAATCTCCAGGTAAGGCTTTCCAACAATACGGTCTGCAATAACGGCGGCTGGCTCGACAGAAGGGACTTCTTTAAGAAATCTCTCTATTTCAAGCCCTACCTTTTCGATAATATCGAGGGTTGGGCCTTTAATTTTAACACCCATAGGCGCACGCATGCCGCTTTGAAGCATAACGATTCGGGCAGCTATTGGCTGTAATTTAGGTGCAGAAGTAGTTCCTTGTATTTTAGTTGCCGTTATTATCTCCTTCCAGATGTCATCGGGACTTTTAATCTCATCTCTCCATTGTCTGTACGGCCTTCCATCCGGATCAGGAATAAGTTCGTCAAAGTCATCACGAACAAAGCTTGCCGTTTTCTTATCATATCGAAATTTGACTCGATGGCCGTCTTTGTCTGTTATGTATTCCGGCTTATAGTTAATCACGGTTTCTATCATTGATATTGGAGCCGGATCCAGAGATGTTTCTGCTCGTCCAATTTTTCCTACAACGGAATCAACTTCCGGTATGTTTCTAAGAGCCATATCCTGTTTGCTTAAGACATCCATTGCCTCACCGATTGAAGCGTGGGCCATCGTTGTTGGCATATACAGAAATGAGCCTTCGTCTAAAGGTGGCATAAACTCCTTGCCAAGACCAGACCAAACAAATGCGCCGAATACAAGAAGAAGACATGGCATCGATAAAAACAGCAGTTTGTGACGCAAACACCATCGAAGGATTACCGGATAAAAATGCTGAAAGACTTTGAACGCACTAAGCAGCGACCCAATTAAGAGAGCAACGAATATGAAGTTACGCAGAAATCCCTGCTCTGCACCTGTCGGCTCCCAATGCTTGGTAAGCAACACACCGACAAACAATACAGCAAGTATATTTGCAACCCATGGGCCGAAACGTTTTATATTCTCAGGAATGTAGTCACTTGCCAGATAATAAGCCCCAAAAAGCATAAGTGCAAAACCCACCCACCAGCTCAAAAGAAAGCCCGCCAGAACTCCGACAAGTACAACTGCCAGATGCAAACCAATTTTAATCTTCTTGCCGTTGATAGATATTTTACTGCAAAACAAAATATGAGCCGCAGGAGGTATTATAGTCAAAGCCACTATAACCGAAGAAATAAGAGCAAAGGTCTTGGTAAATGCGAGAGGCTTAAAAAGTTTGCCCTCAGCACCTATCATTGTAAAAACCGGCAAAAAACTGATGACAGTTGTCGAAACCGCCGTCAGTACAGCACTTCCAACTTCACTTGCTGCACGGTGGATAACTTCAAGCTTGTTTTCGCCTGGGTCTGCTTCATCGAGATGCCGCAATATATTTTCACAGATAACGATTCCCATATCCACCATAGTTCCGATGGCAATTGCGATGCCGGACAAGGCTACAATATTGGCATCTACACCAAAAAATTTCATCGCGATAAAGCACATCAGCACAGCTAAAGGCAACAGGCCACCTATCAGTATGCTACTCCGCAAGTGCATTACCATCAAAATAACTACTATTATGGTGATGAGAATTTCTTCGGTAAGGGCAGAGTTAAGTGTTCCGAGAGTTTCGTAAATCAATCCCGTTCTGTCATAAAACGGCACGATATTAACCTTGCTTATCATCGCCCATTTTGGCCAATCCTGAACAGGAGTTTCGCGAAGGTAATTTAGCCATGCATCCTGATTGATTTTAGCGCCATTGTATGCGGCGAAACCGTGTTCTGTGCCGAATTGTCTGAGCTGATCTGCTGAGACTTTTGAAAAATCTATATGAACCTTTGAGGGCAGGCCCGGAGCAATTTCAGTAATTTTCTTTTTAACATTTTTAATTACTGCCAATGGATTATCACCATAACGCGCAACAACAACCCCGCCTACGGTCTCTGCGCCTTCTTTATCTAAAGCTCCTCGTCTCAAAGCAGGCCCGTAGGTTACTGTCGCTATATTTTTTACCAAAACAGGAACGTTGTCTACAACCTTGACTACACTGTCTTCGATGTCAGCGATCTGTTTGATAAAACCGATACCACGTATGAAATACTCTACGCGGTTCAATTCCATAGTTTTGGCACCGACATCAATATTCGATGATTTAACAGCACTATAAACATCTGCAAAGCTTACGCCATATGCCCGCATAGCGTCAGGGTCTACATCAATCTGGTATTCACGGACAAATCCTCCAACTGATGCCACCTCGCTTACCCCGTCAGCAGATAGCAGGCCGTACCTGACATACCAGTCCTGTATGGTGCGCAGTTCCTCCAGGTCCCAACCACCGGTAGGCTTATCTTCAGAATCACGGCCTTCGAGTGTGTACCAGAAAATCTGTCCAAGGGCCGTAGCATCAGGCCCAAGAGCCGGCTGGACTCCTTCCGGCAAAGTGCCGGATGGAAGGGAATTTAGCTTCTCCAGAACACGAGTTCGCGACCAATAGAAGTCAACATTTTCCTTGAAGATGATGTAGATAGAGGAAAAACCGAAAAATGAATAGCTGCGGATAGTCTTGACACCCGGTACTCCTAAGAGTGATACTGTAAGAGGATAAGATATTTGATCTTCAACATCCTGAGGCGAGCGTCCCATCCATTCGGTAAAAACAATCTGCTGGTTTTCACCTATATCAGGAATGGCGTCAACAGGAACGGGCTTACGTATAAGTCCGCCAGCCTCCCAGTCAAAAGGCGCAACTGTTATGCCCCAAAAAATCACAAACACAACAAGCAATCCGACCACAAGCTTGTTGGTCAGACAAAAACGCATAAGCCTTCCTATCAGTGATTTTTGCTCTGCGGTTTGTTCAGAAGAATATTTATCGTCCATATTATTTATCTTTCTTTTCCCAGATTTCTTTCACATCGATAATTTCTTTTACTCCACCGCACTGGGGCATCATCTGCCCAAAATATGGATTACGTGTCTGTTCATTATCCTGCAGCCAGTTTGCTCCCGTATTATTGAATGCCATTGGACAGTGCAGCAAATAAAAAGGCGATTGTCCGGTCGAACCGAAATGCTCTGCCACCTGTGCTAATTGTTGTGACATCAGATGAAAGTCTTCACGGATTAACTTGATATCCTTATTCTCACCAGCTTTGGATAATACTGATTCAAGTTCTGCCGAAAATTTCATCCATTTATCATGCTCTTGACCGCTCAGCAACTTCATATCCACGGCTTTGAGTGCATCCGACGCTTTTTTTGCTGATTCAGCCGCCAGCTTCACATTATCATTTGAGAGGGCCTGCTGCATCGCGAAATAGCCTTCAAAAACCTTTGCCAGCTGCTTTCTGAAAGTATCACTTATTCTTGATACTTCAGCAGTTGTGTGCTTACGAACTATGCCCAATTTTACCATCATGGAACTTATATTCTCGGCCAGGGACTTAGCTGCTTTTCCTGCATCCCTGAGAGTTTCAGCTTCCATACCTTCAACAGCATCATTGCCAAGCCTCATATGATATTCCATCCACAGCATATGCACATGGCCGGTCAATAGTTTTATATCAACACTCTTAAGGGCCTGGTCAAATTCAGAAAAAGCTGTTTTGATTTCCTGGATGTCTTCGTTGCCGGCAGCATTCTTTACGACCTCGGCTTTGGCAAGAACAGCTTGAATCTGGTTTTTGGACAAAGCAGGTAATTCAAAAGCAGCTTGGGTGTCGCCTTCATCCTTTTTTGTTCGTGGGCCATGATCATGCATACTGCCTCCGCCTGCTCCTTCCGGTGTCATCATACTGGGCTTGGCCATAATCTGGAGACTGCTGTCAATCTTGAAATTACCTTTAACAACAACAAGCTCACCTTCGCTTAAACCACTTCGAACAAGATAATAATCGCCAGCTCTGGGTCCAAGAGCGATCTCTCTACCTTCATAAGTTGGCTTTTCAGTATCAGGGACCTGCACATAAACGACGGCACGAGTGCCTGTCACCAATGCGGCAGATACCGGGATAACCAACGGTTTTTCGGCCAGCGATGGATCATCACTTACATAACCTAATGTCTCAGTCTGAACCAGCGGCATTTGGCAGATATCACACTTGCCGGAAGTTTCTTTGACAATCTCCGGATGCATCGGGCAAATCCACTTGCCCGCTAAATCGGCATCCATGATTCGCCCACCAGCAGCTACCTGAGATTGAACGGCCGCTTTGACAAACATACCTGGCTTTAATTTTCCGTCAGGATTTTGGACATTTACACGGACTTTTACCGTCCTGGTTTTGTCGTTCAGGATAGGGTCGATAAAGCTTATTGTACCTTTGAAAATCTGACCCGGATAAGAAATACTCGTGAACTCTACTTGCTGGCCATAACGGATCCATTCAAGGTCGGACTCATAGGCATCCAGTTTTACCCATATTTTTGAAAGATCGGCAATCGTGTAAATTTTCGTACCGGTCTGAACATACATCCCTTCAAGGGCATTTTTATGAATAACTATACCGCTTGTCGGGGAGTAAATTGTCATATGGTCTGTAACCTGGCCGGTTGTTTCAATTTCGGCAATTTGCTCTGTTGTCAACCCCCAGAGCCTCAACTTCTCACGAGCGGATTTGACAGTAGACTCGGTCATCTCTCGCATAACACCAAGTTCAGTTTTCTGAATGTTTTTAACTGCTTCAATTGCCTGCAGTAGTTCTTCCTGAGCACTTATCAACTCAGGGCTGTAAAGATAGACCATGTGGTCGCCTTTATTGACGGGTACTCCCGTATAATCCACATATAGTTTATCCAGCCTTCCCGGAACCCATGCAGTAATATAAGCAAGATTGGTTTCATCGTAATCTACTTTGCCCACCATGCGGACAAAAGCGTTGACGAATTTGCGTTCTACAGGGGCAACTTCGATATCCATCAGCTCTTTTGCATTTTCGCTGACAGTAAGCTGCCTCATACTTGAAACCATTTCTGTTTCATCTGTAGAAAGCGGTATAAGCTCCATGTTACAGATTGGACACAATCCCGGTTTTGGAAGCTTTATTTGCGGATGCATCGAGCATGTCCATATCTGAGGCTTGGCTTCGGCTTTAGCAACAACTGTCTCTGTCTTGGACTTTTCAGGTTCTATTATCGACTTGCCGATCCAAATACCAATTACAAGTACAATAATCAAAAGCACCAGTATCTTTGGTTTGATTCCTGCTTTTCCACATATTTCAAGAAACTTTTTTGTAAAAGCTTTCATATTCAGTATCCTTTTTATTTCTGTTCCAGTCTCAGGTTTTCTTTATCCGGGGCATCATTAATAGCATCTGGTTCACCGGTTTCGTTTTCTTTTTGTGGAAGTTGCTGACCTACCAACATTTCCAGTTTAGCCAAAGACTGCGATCTGTCTGCCAGTGCCCGCTCGAATGAAAGAGCAAATTCCAGCAATATCCGTTGAGCATCGATAAGATCAGTAAAAGTTGCTGTACCTGTCCGGAAACCTGATTCCGTTACCTTCAAAGATTCCTCGGCTTTTGGCAGGAGTGCATCACGATACAAATCTATTTTCCGTTCACTATCCCTGAAACGATACAAAGCCATTTTAAGTGTCGAGCTGAGAGAATTGGCTTTTTCTGTACGCTCACCTCTTGCCGCCAAATATCTGCTTCTGGCTTCGCGTACACCGGCAGAATATTTTTTCTGCCAAAGAGGTATATTGACGGATACCATTGCAATAACAGGGTTCTTGCCATTATCTTGCGGATTACCCGCAATCGCATCGCCGGTATCGATAATACCAAGCCCAAGAGTAAAATCAGGGTAATAATCTTTCTTGGCCAGTTCTATACTCTTTTTATTTTGCGTTATTTCGAAATCGAGTGCCTTGAGTTCCGGATTTTCAACAACAAGTCTTGCAAGTAATTCCTGGTCAATGACCACGATATCATTAAATTGAATTTCTGTCGGCCATGGAATAGTAGCTTCAACCGGACGATTCAAGGCTGCATTAAGCCGGGCTACAATGGGTTGTTGTAAATCGAGCTGTGTTCTATAGCGATCCTCGAGTTTACCCATTTCAACCTGAGCACGAATAACGTCAGGGTGCGTCCCCGCCGCGGCTTTATAGCGGCTTTGGGCAACACTCTCAAGGTGCTTAATTAAACTGACATTTTCTTTTGTGACAGCGATGCTTTTGGCCAGATAGTAGTATTCGTAATAAGCATCCTTGACCTCAAAGAAAAGTTTAAGTTTGGCTGCCTCATATCTTTGCCTGGCTACATTAGCAGCCTGACCGGCAATATCGCCACGAAGTTCAAGTTTGCCAAACCATGGAAAAAGCTGAGATATTTCAAAACCCTGTCGTTGTGGTCCAACTCTGGTCTCAACTTCTTCGATAAAATACCTGTAAGTAAACCGAGGGTCCGGCAATGCTTTAACCTGTGGAACGCGGTCAAGGGCGGCTTTCCATCTATTAAATGCTGCTTCAAGGCCTGGATTATTTAATGCCGCATAGGCAAGATAATCCGGAAGACCGGAGTTTTCAGTTAGTTCCGGCAGACGCAGTGATTCAGAAACAGATTCTGTTGTCAGATGGCTGCTGTTGACATCGAAATTACTCCAATCGTAATTGCCTGAATCGGTCTGACTATTCTCAGAGGCACAACCCGAAACAAACAAGACTAAAAATATCCCCATTATTGCTATTGTCGTAATTTTCTTCATTTATTGCACCTTACACAGGACAAGTCGATTTAACCGCAAAATACAACGAAATATATCACTCACCCATTGTAATTATCGGTCATTATCGACTTTTTCATTCATAAACACAGAGCTAATAGCGAAATATAGGACTTACCCGGCCATCTAAAGAATTATAAATACTCTTTATCCAACGGCTCAGTGTTTGTGTTCAGAATGATTTTCTATTGGTTCTGGTTTAACTTTGGCCAACTTGGCATCTTTTTCAGCATCGGTAAGCTTGTCCCATTGTCCGGGGCACCCCCCGCAACAGAATGCTATTTTTTCACCGTTGTAATCGCGTATCAGGTTCTCGGCAACCTTATCCGGATTGATTGGCGATCCCATAATGGGACAGCGAACATTAGCGAACTTAGGTTTTACATATGTGCCTATACCATCCTTAACCAAAGCAAGCATTTCCTGGGCTTTATGCAGTTCCGCCAATGTAGTTTCTTTATTACCTGCCTCAACAGCCTCAATCGCCTTGTCTATAGACTGTGATATCATAGGCAGATGTTCGGAATGAATCTTCTCAAGGCTTAAACATTTTGCGTCCATTTCTTTTTTTATATCCATGCCGGGCTTTTGC
>JBDRHL010000220.1:0-6260 GCA_043816955.1 Planctomycetota bacterium
TTACACGAATACTATTTACGCTTGTGCCCATAGATCCTCAATCTTACTGAAATGAGTTATACTATTAGGCCTTTGCGGCAATAACAAGGGAAACAGCAAAACAACAGCACACCACATACTCTGTAATTGTACTACAGTCTCGATTTTATGATTATTTTCCCAGACCACCTTATTCTCATCTTTTGACCCGGCCAAATGAACTGTATGTCTGTCCCTATGAATGTTTGATTACAGCGATGGCCAATATACCCGCACCGGCAGTTGGTATCTACCAGGTTTTGTTTCAGCCTGTTGACCCTGATCATAACTGGCACCGCAATGTCGAAATTCTCATGGACCTTGAATACATCATCAAACTCGTAGCCAACGTCGGTCATTTTCAGCGTAACGCCCTGCAGGCTCCATCAGGGGATCTTCGCCAGATGGCCGGGCACGTAGAGACCAAGGCTCATAACGACAAACCTTTCTATGCAGCGGCAGTTCGTGTTGCGGTGCTTGGTACTGAGAATTTGACACAGGAGTACATGCAATCAATGGCTACGTTCAGCACTTTATTTCAGCATGGCGGTATACACATGCAATTTATAACAGAAGCCGATTACAAACGGATTCTTTCGCCGCAGCAGATTCACCAGATGTTTCAGTTAGGCCTGACTTACAGGCCTGGCTTTCTGGTAAATTCAGCCGAATTGACGGGGCTCGCTCATTTTCCGCCTGCAAGTATAGTCGAGCGGATTGAGGTTGCTATCGACACCCTGGATACATTGTCCCTTACCAGCAACAATCTCTCAGAAGGTACAAGAATTGGTACATGTCACATTGCAACCGAGGAAAAGCCTGTTTGCATACCACGAAATATCCGTATGCGTCATACACATCTTATTGGTAGACCCGGCACAGGTAAATCAACGCTTGAGGAACATATGATCATCGATGACATCAAAAGTGGCAATGGTGTAGCTGTCCTTGATCCGCACGGTGATCTATCAGAGCGATTGCTTGGGCTTATCCCTGAAGAATATGTAGATAAGGTGATCTACTTTGATCCAAGCGACCCTTATTGGATACCTATATGGAATCCAATGCAGAAGATTCCAGGGCAGGATATTGGTCGTATAACAGATGATCTTGTGGGTGTACTGAAAAGTTTTGTCAGCGGCTGGGGCGATAGATTAGAGCATATACTTCGTCACTGTATTTTTGCTTTGCTGCACCTTTCAGGGAGCACCTTGTTTGATATTGCACATCTGCTCCGTGCCGGTTCGAAAGAAAGCAAAGTGACCCGCAAGCTCATTATGGATGTACTTCAGAACGAAGAGGCCCGCAAGTTTTGGGAGCATGATTTTCTTCTCTACAGGCCGGACGAATTCACACCGCCAAAACATAAGCTCAGCAAGCTGCTTGTCGGCGGTCCTGTTTCATTGATGCTATCGCAGCCTAACAGCAGTTTTAACTTCAGACGAATCATGGATGACGGCATGATATTTATAGCCAATCTGTCGAAGCTCGGTACCGAAGTCCGTGAGATTCTTGGTGGGTTCATGGTTGCGGTAATGCATATTAGTGCACTTAGCCGCAGCGATACGCCGGTAGAGAAACGCAGGCCGTTTCAGATTCACCTCGATGAGGCGCATCGGTTCACGACCGACTCTCTCGAAGATATCATCGCCGAGACCCGTAAGTATGCCGTTGGCATGACACTTGCCCACCAGTATATGCGTCAGTTCGGGACGCAAAAAACAGATGCTCTCGGCAGTGTCGGGACAACTATTGTTTTTAATGTTGATACCAAAGATGCCGCTTCCCTGTCAAAGGATTTCAAAGATTTAGTCAAACCCGATGATATTATTAATCTTGAAGTTTGGCAGGCGATCATACGCTGCGGGACGGATATTGCCAAGTTCACGACACTGCCGCCGCTGGAAATACCGGAGAGAAACTTCAAAGAGCAGATCATCGCCAACTCACGAAAGAATTATTACATGCCTGTACCACAGGTGTACAGCATCATAGGCAAGACAAACAAACAAGCCGACAAGCTATCCAAATCAATAGCAGCCCCTGTAGGTGATAATGAAAAAATCGATGAAAGAGGAAATTTGAATTATGGCAATCTCTAATATACGAAAACGAGCTGAAGAAAAGGTCGAAGCAATTACAGCCAAACTTGACCAGACCTTGATTAAGAACAGGTTCGATGAGCCGATTGATAAAGCTGTCAGACAATTTACTCACAAGGCCGGCTGCCCCGTTACTCATAACCAGTTTCATAAGGTTATCACCGAATTTGTGGTGCACATTTACGACAAGGGCCTGAACGCCCGCTGGATGCTATCTGGTGAGCCGCTTGGTCAGGCTATAAACCTGCTCGAAAAGCATTACAACAGTACCTTTGGCCGTGGTTATACAGCAGCTGCCATGGATGCTAGCGAGATTCAGGAAGGTGGTATTGATGTAGTCCTCAATCAATTAGCGGGAATAATCAAAGATATTGAGCGGCAAAAGTATGTAAAAGGTGTTTTCAGTATAAACATAGACCCCACCGACTGGCACTTAAAGTGTGAGATTGCTAACATTCTTCTTGAGGACTACAAGCATTTTCTTCCGAAGCATCTATTGGAGTGCGAGCCGTGGGAACTTGTAAACCAGATACCTATAATTATGTACAGATACATTTGCAGTGATTCTGCTTTACTGGAGATTTTGTCTTATCAGGGAAATCCTTTAAGCACTGGGGATTTGTTCTCCGTGGGTTCGCTTTAATTGTGAAAGCAAAAACAAGTGGGTTGCTTTCACAAAGACAAACAGAAAGTTGATAGATTATGGAAAAAATAGTTAAGCGAGACACGAAAGAAAAGATAAGGATTTACCAGGGTCTCTTCATGGGTCTGCGAAATGTCTACGGCACCTACGATACGAGAACAGGCAAAGTCAGGCAGGTAAAGGAGCTGGTAACAGAAGAGGTGATACGTGCCCATCTAACCGGCAGGCAATCTTACGGGGTTTATCTTCTGACAGGTGAAAAAACAGGTGCTCTTGCGGTTGATTTTGACCAGGATGATTTATCTTTGCCTATCGCCTATGTTGCCTGGGCAAGGCGATATGATATATCTGCTTATATCGAGATAAGCAAATCCAAAGGTTACCATGTCTGGATATTCTTTGAGCAAGGCGGTGTCACAGCTCGCAAAGCAAGACTTGTTGCGGCAAAGATACTTGCCGATATGGGCAAACAGGGAATAGAAGTGTTTCCAAAACAGGATGTACTGGCTAATGGTATCCCTTACGGCAATTTCATAAATGCACCATTGTTCGGGGCACTTGTACCAAAAGGCCGAACGGTATTTGCAGACCCTACAGACCCGACCAAACCTTATCCTGACCAATGGGAACTGCTACAGAGAGTTCAGCGAGTCCAGGAATACAGGCTCGACGCTATCATTGAAAGCTGCAAACTAAATAAGCAAACCCCGACTGCTGAAAGAACAAGATGCAATGGCCATTCTAATTCAGGTGATAGCAGTTCATCTTTTGGCCTGCCTCCCTGTGGTCGGAGGATGTTAACAGAGGGTGTCGATTCATACCAGCGTGTCTCGTGCTTTCGTCTGGCGGTCCATCTGAAACGAAATGGCCTCCCCTTTGATCTGGCATTGACTGTATTGAAAGCCTGGGCAAAAAAGAACCGCCCCACTGATGGTAAGGGCATAATTACAGACCAGGAGATTGAACATCAAACCAGATGTGCCTTTGAAAATTCCTATCGCAGTTTAGGCTGTGAAGACCCGGCCATTGCCGCCTACTGCGATAAAAATTGCCCGTTATATTCATACAAGACAGGAAAACAATCGGCTTAGATAATTGGAGATAAAAAAATGCTTACGTTAAATGAACCGCAAACAGTTGAATCAGGGGATATTGTCCCTGACATCAGCCAGGAGGTATTGAAGCGAAGATGTCTGCTCAAAGACCCTGACGGTAACGTAATTGAAACCCCTGAGCAGATGTATATGCGTGTAGCTAAAACAATAGCAGGAGTTGAGTCCCAATATGAAACGCAGGAACAGGTAATCCAGTTACTTCCTGAGATATTCTACAAGATGATGGCCGATGGAAAATTCCTTCCAAACAGTCCAACTCTTATGAATGCAGGAAGGCCCAACGGCATGCTCAGCGCCTGTTTTGTGCTACCGGTAGAAGACAGTATCCATGAAATATTCGAGGCGGTAAAGAACACGGCCTTGATCCAGAAGGCAGGCGGCGGGACAGGATTTGCGTTCGATAAGTTAAGGCCCACAGGTGATACCGTCTCATCCAGTGGCGGGACGACCTCGGGACCTATCAGTTTCTGGCGGGTGATTGCCGAGACCACGAATGCGATCCAGCAGGGAGCCCACAGACGCGGGGCCAATATGGGAATGATGAGTGTCGAGCATCCGGATATTATAAGGTTCATCAATGCCAAGAGTGATACCGCAGCATTCAACAATTTTAATATCTCTATCAAGATAACAGATAAGTTTATGAATCTGCTTCACAAAGAGCCTGATTCCCCGCATATCGTGACCAATCCAAGAACACGACAGCAGTATGTTCTCCCGAAAAGTATTGACGTACATTCTTACCGGCTTCAGGACCTGAAACCATTAGATAACGACAAAAATAACTGCTATACAGTTGGGGACATCTGGGAAATGATTATCACTAATGCCCATGCAACGGGTGAGCCTGGTGTTTGCTTCATTGATCGTGTCAATGAAGATAATCCTACACCTGATCTGGGCGAGATAAATGCTACCAATCCCTGTGGGGAGCAGCCGTTACTCGATTACGAGGCCTGTAATCTCGGCTCTCTAAATGTGTCTAAGTTTGTGCTGTCTGATGGCAGTGATGTGGATTGGCAGAATCTATCAACTGCGATTTACTATGCGATAAGGTTTTTGGATAATGTCATAGATGCCAACTACTGGCCTATCCCCCAAATTCAGAAGGTAAGTATCGGCAACAGGAAGATAGGCCTCGGCATTATGGGATTTGCTGATGCTCTGATACTGCTGGGTATTCGTTATGACAGCGATCAAGCTGTTGAGTTTGCAAAACGATTAGGGCAATTTATCCAGAAACATGCCCATGAGACAAGCTGCAAACTTGCTGAGAAGCGAGGGAGCTTTCCCAACTGGCAGGGAAGTACCTGGGATACTGATTTCAATACACCCATGCGAAACGCGGCATGTACAACCATAGCACCCACCGGCAGCATAAGCATTATTGCCAGGTGCAGTGGTGGTATCGAACCGATATTCAACCTGGCTTACAAACGCCGGGCTCTGGATGGTGACGAGTTTGTTCAATTACATCCGCTTCTTGAACAACTGGGTACAGAACAGGGCTGGATGAATGAAAAGGTAAAAACAATGTTGATGGCCGGAACTGATGTTCGAGATATTTCCGGTATCCCTGAGGAACTTGCAGAAGTGCTGGTTACCGCCCACCAGATAGCCCCCCAGTGGCATGTTCGCATCCAGGCGGCCTTTCAGTCGAATATCGATAATGCGGTCTCTAAGACCGTTAATTTGCCTGTAGGTGCCACAGTTGAAGATATAGGTGGGATATTCCAGCTTGCTTATGATCTCAATTGTAAGGGCGTTACAGTGTACAGAGACAGCAGCCGCGAGAACCAGGTATTGTCGGCAGCCCAGCCAATTGTAGAACCTGACGAAGTATCATTGGGGCCGCGGCCACGGAGCAGGGTTACTACCGGCAAGACAAGCAAGTACCGTATGGGCTGCGGTACACTTTTCGTAACGGTCAATAAAGATGATAAGGGTATATGTGAAGTTTTCGCGAATCTCGGCAAAGCCGGTGGATGTCCTTCTCAATCGGAAGCTACCTGCCGGGTTGTTTCGACCGCACTGAGGTCGGGTGTTGACTCTAAAGTAATAATCAACCAGCTCAGCGGGATTCGATGTTTGTCAACAGCGGTTGCACGTAAAGCAAATAAGGGGGTTAACGTCCTTTCATGTCCGGATGCGATAGCACAGGCTTTGGAGGAGGCTCTGGGATTATCTGATACTGCTCAAAATCATAAGTTTATTAAGGAATGCCCGGACTGCGGTCAGATTCTACGTTTTGAATCAGGCTGTGATGTTTGTAAAAACTGCGGTTTCAGCAACTGTGGGTAGCTGGCTTCCCTACTTAATATGGCAAAAAGGGCTGTTTGATGTTATGATGCAGCCCAATGAGCAAAACCGATTCACAAAACC
>JBDRHL010000221.1:0-69405 GCA_043816955.1 Planctomycetota bacterium
GGCTCGATTTGCTAACTGGATGCATAACGGTCAGCAGAATGACCCGAATACTGCAGAGTATGGTGCGTACGATACCAACACTTTCTACGTTGATTTCCCAGGCTCGGAGTATCACTATGATCAAACGCATCATGACCCCAATGCCCTGTACTTTCTACCGACATGGGACGAGTGGTATAAAGCGGCGTTTTACAAGCGTGGTGATCCAAACGCAGGATACTGGGAATATCCGGTTCAGTGTGATACAAGACCCCCTCTGGTTGCCGGCCCGTGGGATAGCGAGTATCGAATAAACTGGGAAGCTGACAATTGGTGGCCGATGTTAGACCCGCCTCAGGAAGGTGACCTTGTTGATGTGAATTTTTATACCATGGCGTACAGTGCTTATGGCACAGCCCAGCAAGGTGGCAATGCGGCAGAATGGGTGGAGGATTGGTGGCCCGGCCTGACAAACTATTCTCGCGCATGGCTTGGCGGGGCATGGAAGCTGAACCTTAATATTGAAGTCAGCCGACGGGGCGCCCACACGACTGATCCCGAGTACACAAGCAACTGGGTCGGATTCAGGCTGGCAAAGTCAGTAGAGCCTTCGCCGCCTTCGCCAAGAAAAAAATTGTTTCAATGGGGCTATGGTGATCCGGACACCAGCCATTTTCCTGTTCTTATCGGGGATATGTTAGAGCAACCTTTGGATGGGACGGTGTTCAGAGCCAAACCGCTGGGCGGTACGATGGGCGAGTTCAATTGGGAATCATGGGGCTCTACGATTTACACCCGCGAACAAATGCAACACGCGGTTGACGAAATGCAGGCGACGGATTTCGGCAGGTTTACGGAGACATTTTTGCGATTGAATGTAACACCGGGCAATGTAGACTGGTTTGATGATTATAGTGCGATTTTGGCAAATTGCGGCACAGCAGCATGGATTGTGGAACAGGGCGGGGCTCGCGGGATAATGCTGGACACCGAGGCATATGAAGGTCAACTGTGGGATTATAATACCCGAAAATATACCGCAAAAAGCTTTGAGGAATATTGTACTCAGGTGCGGCTAAGGGGCAGGCAGGTGATCGAGGCTATGCAGGCCGAGAACCCATATATACTAGTTTTTGTGACTGTTTCGTATACATATATATGGAAGATGATGGAGCGTGATGGGACAACACTGCTGACTTGTGACCATGGTCTGCTGCCGTCTTTTATCGATGGATTAATTGAAGGTGCCGGGCCTGGTGTTAGGCTTATAGATGCGTATGAATGGGCATATCTCAACAGGACACTTGCTGAGTTTCAGGAGGAAAGGCAAGTCTTTGAAAGTGACTGTCTGCCGATAGTTCGGGATCCTGCATCATACGCTTCCAAGTTTGAGTTGGCTTTTCCGGTCTGGCTGGATTACGGGAATCGTTGGGGTGATTGGCATTACGATCCTAACGAGTTTTATTTGAATTATTATACGCCAAAGCAGTTCAATCAGACGCTTAAGGCTGCGATGCAAGTGGCTGATGAATATGTCTGGATATATAACGAATGGCTGTTCTGGTGGGATGCGTATGGGTATCGGGATATTCCGCTTGCATATGAACAGGCTGTCCGTGATGCCTGGACCTGGATCGGTGATTGCTCGACAGTAATTGACAGAGGCGATACATTGACAGGCGATCTGAATAGGGACTGCCATGTAGATTTTGCAGATCTGATTATAATGCTGAATGAATGGCTGATTTGTAATAATCCCCAGGATGGCAACTGTATTACCAACTGGTAAGTAAAAACACGCGAAGATGTGTGTTGTGGTGCTGGAAGTTATTTTAGATTGATGTACATCCAGCTTTATTCTAAAGCGTAATTTTGTGGGTGCGCTATTTTATCGAATCGAGCGGAGTTACCTGCTCGTTTCAGAAAGTTTATTCAAGGGAAAGGAGTTTGCGCGCTAATTTTATGTTTTTGGCGAAAATGAGTTATTTTAGGAGAAAAACAATAATGAAGAAATCAGGAAGAAATTTAACCAAAAAGATACTTTTTTGTTTATTGTGTTTGTTTGTGTTTTCCTCGGTTTGTGCGGGGAAAAAGCTGATCAGCTGGAGCAGGGGATGCCCGGATACGGATTTTATTCGAGATAATATTGAGGATATGGAAAAGGCTCCGTTCGATGGAATCGTTTTTTTTCTAACATCTGATTCGTCCAAAAAAGGAGCGTCAGATATCAGGCCGGTCCTGAATGTTCCGGAACCGATAGGTGATTTCAGTTGGCATTGTTGGGGTACCAGGATATTTACTAAAGAAGAAATGCAAAGAGATGTTGGCAATCTTCGTTCAACGAACTTTAAGAAGTTTACCGATAATTTCCTACGTTTTAATGTTACCCCCGGTGATGTGGACTGGTTTGACTCATTTGACGCTATATTGAATAATGCGCGTGTTGCCGGCTGGGTCGCAAAACAAGGCGGCGTGAAAGGGATTATGTTTGATATTGAAACTTATTACAGTCAAATCTGGGACTATAAGAAGCAGAAATACGCAACTACCAAAACATTCGAAGAGTATTGTACTCAAGTCCACAAGCGAGGTGTAGAAGTAATGGAAGCTTTTCAGGCAGAATACCCGGATATAACCATTATTTTCACATTTGGGTATTCGTTTCTTTGTACTCGTATGAGCTATCCAGACCCTTATGTCGAAGGGCCTAATTCATATTCGATGACCAGTAACAATCCGGATAAATTGCGATTTGTACAATACGGTTTGCTTGCTTCTTTTCTGGATGGGATGACAGCGGCGGCGAACGAAGATGTGCGACTGGTTGATGGTGGTGAGTTTACATATTTCCACCGAACAGCCGAAGAGTTTATGGATGCCAGGAAGCAGTTTACCGACAGATGCCTGCCTTTTGTAGCGGATAAAGATAAATACCGCAAGGTATTTAGACAAGCATTCGCAACGTGGATGGATTTTCAGTGGAGACAACCGGGAGGCTGGAAAACAAAGGATTTTACCAATAACTATTGGCAGCCGGCAGATTTGCGGAAAGCACTTATCAACGCCCTGGAGTGTACTGATGAGTATGTATGGCTATATGATGAATGGCAGCGATGGTGGGAATATGGCGGTGGACTGAAAGTGCCACGTGCTTATTTTGGAAATGTCAAGAAGGCTCATGAATCATGTACTGACGCTAATAGTGTGATTCGTCAATAAGCATTGCATGATGTTGCAATTCATCTGTTCCGGTGTATCTGTATATTTGTCAAAAAATGGAAAGGCATAACTTTTCAATTAAGCTGTTTGTAGAATGAGCGATGAAGTAGGAAGTTGTTTATGTCTTCTGAACAGGTGGCATGAACACCGAAGAAATATAATATTTGGGATCCAAAATGCAAAAATATCTGCAAAAATCTGATAGTTTCTTTGCTTGTTCCAGCTCGGTCGAAAATAAAGCTTTTACCAGACTGAACATTGACACAAAGCCTGATAATATCTCGTTTATAAACTTTCTGCAAGGATACTTTCAATGTTTATCCATCATCCGTTTATTGCAAGTCTTGTTGGGTGGAAGAGCACCGCCACTCGAGAAAAGATTATTTCACAGCTCGAATAACATCTCGGATCCAGTGTGTTACGAAATAAACCAACGTTCAGGTGCTTTGATACTGAGTACATAACCGAAATCAGGTTATGTGTCAGTTTGAGGGCCTGCAAAGAAAATATTAACATAGGAGACGGAAAATGAAAACTACATTCAAGATAGCAGTGGTTATTTTTGTTACTATTAGTTGCGCATATGGTGTGCCGCAAAAAAAGATTGTGAATTGGCACTACGCGTGGCCCGACACAAATGACTTTATAACACCGGCCAACATTGCTGATCTCGATGATGTCAATGATATGCTGCTGCTTCCTTTGGATGGAACCGTATTCAGGGCTACGCCAAGTGATGGTAATGTGGGGGACTTTACGTGGAATTTATGGGGGACAACAGTTTATGACCAGAACGACATGCAAAACGCAGTTAACGAGCTTAATGCTGCTAATTTCGGGCGTCTGACGGCAAACTTTCTGCGATTGAACATGGCACCTGGCGATGTCGACTGGTTTGATGATTGCAATGTAGGTATTTCGAATTATGGCACCGCTGCATGGCTAGTTAACCAGACTGGAATCGCCGGAATAATGTTTGACTTTGAGATTTATGGAGAAGATATTTGGTCTTACAATCAACAGGATTATAAAGACACAAAAACCTTCTCTGAATACGAAGATCAGGTATTCCTTCGAGGCCAGCAGATTATGGATGCCATGGAAGCCGAAGAACCTAACATTGTTATATTTTTAACTTTTGGTTACAGCTATGTCTGGCAAATGATGCAGCGGGACGGCACCTCCCTGGACGAAATGGAGCTTGGTTTAGTACCTGCATTTCTTGACGGCATGCTGGATGCCGCAGGTTCAGGCGTAAAGTTTATCGACGGCTATGAATGGGCATATGGTAAGCGGACTTTGCAAGACTATGAAAATGGTTATGAAGTGATGACAACCGATTGTCTTGAAATTGTGGCCGATGCCAATGCGTACGCCGATAAGTTTACATTTTCGATGGCTTTGATGCTGGATTATAGAGATGTTCAAAGGGGTTGGTATCGTGATCCTGACAAATTTAATGCAAATCATTATACACCGCAGGAGTTTTATTGTTCACTTCGCGATACTCTGAGTGTTGCAGACGAATATGTTTGGATTTACACGGAACACTATGTTTGGTGGAATAACCAGTTTTCAGCATGGGGCGGGTCTGACATTCCGCAGGAATATGTGAATGCTGTTAGATTTGCGTGGGAAGCCAATCCGGATGCTGCCAATATGGATTTTGTTACAGTTGGAGATGTAGCCAACTGGGACGATGATCGGAAAGTTTACAACATGAACTGGGGCAAAGTGGACTATGAGTATCAAATCGGCAAACATGAAGTTACGAATACACAATATGCCGAATTTCTCAATGCTGTAGCAGCAAACGACGTTCACGGTTTATATAATGTTAATATGGGCGATTCAAATTACCCAATCAGAGGTGGTATCAGTCGAAGTGGTTCTGCAGGCAGTTATACATACAGTGTTATTGACAGTCGCAAGCGCATGCCTGTAAACTGGGTAACCTGGCGATCAGCAGCACGTTTTGCCAACTGGATGCATAACGGTCTGCAAGATGATCCAAATACCACAGAGTACGGTGCTTATGATGCCAGCACCTTTACTGGTACAGGCTGGGGCCATGATGATCAGACAACGCATTATGTGAATGCCAAATACTGGATCCCAACACGCAATGAGTGGTACAAAGCTGCATACTTCAAGGGTGGCGCTCCTAACGCAGGCTACTGGTCCTATCCGACAGAAAGTAATTCTGCTCCTACATCGGGTCCATATAATACGACAGCCAATAGAGCGAATTATGAAGCTGATAATTACCCTAACGATTTCCCGGATGATAATGGCGATGTACTTGAGGTCGGGTTTTATACCTTGTCTCCTGGTACCTATGATACATTTGACATGGGTGGTAACATAGCCGAACATGTCGAAGATTGGGATCCGAATTACATTCCATACTATCGCGTTTATTATGGCGGGGCATGGAAATACAATGGAGCCGCTGAGTTAGCTTACGATACGGGATTTCATTTGCTGGTGCCTGAAGAAGCAAATGGGCTTGTAGGCTTTAGGCTGGCAAGAACCCCCGATACCACTATGAAGTTCTTACCTGTACTTGATGTCAACAACGTGGCCGATACTCGGGTGGTTGACGGCAACTACTGGGGTAGAGTAACTTACAAGTACGCGATAGGCCAATATGAAGTTACCAACGCTCAATATGCCGAATTTCTCAATGCCGTTGCAGCCAGTGATCCGTATGGCTTGTATCACACAAATATGGGTGATGCGAACTATCCATACAGAGGTGGAATTACACAAACCGGGTCGTCCGGAAGCTACCAATACAAGGCTATTGGTGGGCGTGAACATATGCCGGTAAACTGGGTAAGCTGGCGATCAGCAGCACGTTTTGCCAACTGGATGCATAATGGTAAGGTAGATGAGCCCAATACTACCGAATACGGTGCCTATGATGCCAACACCTTTACTGGTACAGGCTGGGGCCATGATGATCAGAAAACGCATTATGTAGGAGCCAAGTACTGGATCCCAACACGCAATGAGTGGTATAAAGCAGCATACTACGGGGGCGGCAGTCTTAGTGCAAACTACTGGTCTTATCCGACAGAAAGCAATACTGCTCCTACAGCCGGACCTAATGACTCCACAGCCAACAGAGCAAATTATGACGCCGATAGCTGCCCTAACGATTTCCCGGATGCGAATGGCGATGTACTTGAGGTCGGGTTTTATAGCTTGTCTCCTGGTCCCTATGATAATTTCGACATGGGTGGTAACATAGCCGAACATGTCGAAGACTGGGAACCAAATTACGTTCCATATTATCGCGTTTATTGTGGCGGGGCATGGAAACACCTTAGTTCCGAGGAGTTAGCTTACAATACGGGATATCATCTAATGGTACCTGAAGATGCAAATGGGCTTATAGGCTTCAGGCTGGCAAAAGCCCTCGATACCGATATGAAGTTCGTATCTATACTTGATGCCAACAACGCGGCCGATACTCGGGTGGTTGACGGCAACTACTGGGGTGAAGTAAATTACGATTTCGCGATAGGCCAATATGAAGTTACCAACGCTCAATATGCCGAATTTCTCAATGCCGTTGCAGCCAGTGATCCGCGTGGCTTGTATCACACAAATATGGGTGATTCAAATTATCCATACAGAGGCGGCATTATACGAACCGGATCGTCGGGAAGCTATGAATACAAGACTGCTAGCAAGCGTGAACATTTGCCGGTAAACTGGGTAAGCTGGCGATCAGCAGCACGTTTTGCCAACTGGATGCATAATGGTAAGGTAGATGAGCCCAATACTACCGAATACGGTGCCTATGATGCCAACACCTTTACTGGTACAGAGTGGAACCATAATGATGTAGCGGCACATGACGCAAACGCCAAGTACTGGATCCCAACACGCCATGAGTGGTACAAAGCAGCATACTACAAGGGCGGCGATCCTAACGCAGGCTACTGGTCCTATCCGACAGAAAGCGATAGTGCTCCTACGCCCGGACCTAATGACTCCACAGCCAACAGAGCAAATTATGAAGCTGATAACTGCCCTAACGATTTCCGGGATGGGTATGGCGATGTAGTTGAGGTCGGGTTTTATAGCTTGTCTCCTGGTCCCTATGATACATTTGAGATAGGTGGTAACATAGCTGAACATGTTGAAGACTGGGAACCGAATTACACTCCATACTATCGCGTTTATTGTGGCGGGGCATGGAAATATAATGGAGCCGCTGAGTTAGCTTACGATACGGGATTTCATTTGCTGGTGCCTGAAGATGCAAATGGGCTTGTAGGCTTCAGATTAGCCAAAAAGCTTAACTAGTTTTTGAGACTTAAAGATATATTTTACTTAGCTTGAGTTTTTGTATCGAAAAAGTTTTGAGTGAACGAATGGACAGTATGTCTTACAGCAGAGGCTCGGTGAGCCGGGCCTCTGCTATTTATAGTCATACGGATTATGAGGAAAGATAGCGTGTCAACTAAGGACTTGGATACCGGTATTTCAAACGGTTGGCATATCGCAGCTTCTATAGGAACGGTCCATTGGAGTATGTCTGGTATATGTTTCAATGCTGAACATCTTATCAGCGGACTCGTTATCAAAAATAAACGCGTTTATTTACCTGTGATAGGGATTGATCATTCTGAATCCGGATGGCTGATGATGCTGGCTAATAAAGAAGTGCGGTTAAGCCTTGATTTTGTAATCAGGGATAATTATTGCCTTGAGTGTTCCGCAGAACTTGAAATCAAAGAGCAAGTGCCCTTGGCAATTGAGTCTGTTATTATAGCTGCTTTGGATTCTTGCTGTCCGCAAAGCCGGATTGATCTCGACAGCCATGTCGGAACATACCGGGTACTAGCTACTACTTTTGATATGTTAGGCGGCTCAAGACCGTGGGTGAGATCTCAGACAAGAGAACAAGATGGAGATATGCCCGGTGATTATGCAGATATGGTTGGTGCAATCTGGTCGACTGAGAGTCGCAACACTCTGATTGTCGGTACTGTGGGGAATTCAGATTTTCCTTTGAGTTTGGAGTGGGTGGATAAGCATACCGAAAAAGAAACTGTAAGTATTGAGCGTCAGATTAACCTTATTTATCAGCCCGGCGCAAAGGCATCACTTGGATCGATTGTATTTCAGCATGGTAAAGATCTTACTGCTGGTTTGAGTGAATATGCAGAACGTTATTTTAAGCCACGAAGACCTAGTTCATTCAGGATTACCGGCTGGAATACCTGGGATTATTACACCGGTCACCCAACCATGGAAGATGTATTGGAAAACATGGAAGCAATTCGAGAAAATCCCGGGCTAAGTGAACGAATAAAAATAATCTGTATTGATATGGGGTGGTATAATCGCGTAGGAGACTACAGGGCTAATATCGATTTCTGCTCTGATCGTAGCAAAGTCGCACAGATTATCAGTGCCAAAGGTTTTGTTCCGGGGATATGGACGATTCCTTTGGGAGTTGGACCTGATACTGCCATAGCCAAACGTCACACTGACTGGTTGATTTGTGATAGTCAGAATCAGCCTGTAAATGTTATGGCTGAGAATGAGCCTACATATTGCCTCGATGTGACAGTCCCTGCGGTTCAGGAGCATCTGCTAAACATATTCAGCAAAATGAGGGAGGAAGGTTTCGGATATTTCAAACTGGACTTTTTGCGATATGCATATAAAAGGGCTGAGGTTTCACTGCATGATCCCTCCGTCAGTCGACAGCAAATAGTTCGCAAGGCCCTGGAGATAATTCGTCAGGCTGTTGGTGATGAGAGTATAATTATGGCTAGTGCAGGGGGTGTGTTTGAAGCGGCACAGGGTATCGTTGATGCTGTTCGCGTAGCAAATGATGTAAAGATTTACTGGAGTAATTTTCAACATTGTGCCAGCCAGATAGCCCACCGGTTCTGGTCACATGGTAATCTTTGGATAAATGATCCCGACTTTCTTGTGGTTCGTGGTATTGACACGGCGGATTTGTCAGAAGAACGGTACATATGCCCATTTTCGAAAGAACATGAACCTTTTGCTTTCATATCAGGTACGCCCGCGACACTTAATGAGGTTCAGGTATGGGCATCTGTTCAGATAATCTCAGGCGGCCCTTTGATGTTGTCAGATAGAATTGCCAAGCTTAAAAGAAATGGATTGGAGATAATTGAGAAAATCTTCCAATACCATAGTCCTGCATGTTTTGTGCCGCTTGACCTAATGCACCGTTCGGCACCATGTGTTTGGGCCAGAGATGATTCAAAACAAGGGTTTGCTAGCGGCAAGTACGATATGATTGCGATATTCAATTGGGAAGAGGAATCCCGGACAATCGATCTGTCGAGATGGAATTTCGCCCGCAAATGGTACAGCATTTGGGATGAAACCCAGGTAGAAATCGGCAGGCAGATAGAGATTCCCCAACGTAGTGTTATGTTGTTAAAAACAGTTTGATTGGATTTTTATTAAAGAATGATTTAGATCTGCACTTTCCAAAAAAATTACGTTAGTTTAGCTCTTTAACAACTGATACTGTAAATAAAAATGGCTCATCCTTCCGATTTGTCTAATAGAACATAAAGACATATTAGGAAAGGAGAGCCAATGTTCACTAAATGGATTTTCCCAGACAGCTGGCAAATAATGACAATCGCTATCTGCTCTGTACTGCATCAACGCTCGGCATGGCGAATGAGTATAATCTTCGCTGGTATTGTCTTTGCCAAAGGCAGAAAAACCATAACAAGCTGGTTCCGGGCTGCCGGTATTACCGAACGTTACAAAGCATTCTACTATTTTATCGGCTCGATTGGACAAAAAACTGAAATAATCGCAACAGTACTGTTTGAAATTATGATAAAGCTCGTTTACAAAAACCAAGACAGAGTCCTTATGGCTATTGATGACAGCCCTACAAAAAGATACGGCCCCAAAGTTGCCGGGGCAGGCATCCATCGCAACCCCACTGTCGGCCCTGATGGGGCAAAGTTCATCTATGGCCATATCTGGGTAACGCTGTCGGCTCTGGCCCGTCATAAGCTGTGGGGAACTATCGGATTGCCGCTTTTGGCTAAGATGTATATCCGGGTTAATGATGTCAAATCTGTTCCGAAAGCTTATAAAATCAGGTTTCAAAACAAGCTTGTCCAGGCAGCAGAACTTGTAAAATGGGCTCAAAAGTGCTGCAAACGCATTGGAAAAGAGCTTTGGATTGTTACCGATGGCGGTTTCATCAAGGCCGGATTTCTCAAGCCCGTGATAACAATGGGAGTAACCATTATTACAAGATTGCGAAAAGACGCAGCTTTGCATGCGATTGTTAAGCCGGTTAAAAAACGAAAACGCGGCAGACCGAGAAAATACGGCAAACGCATTTACCTTCAGGATGAAGTAGCCAAAAGACAGGGCTGGTTTTCGATAAATGTAACGCCTTATGGCAAAAAGGAAACCAAAAAGGTCAAGATTTTTAAGGCAACATACAAGCCAGCCGGCGGAGAGGTGCTGGTTTTGATTGTTCGGGAAGATAAAAACTCGTGGCGGGCGTTTATGTGCACCAACCTTTCGGCCGCCGCCGAGCAGATACTTGAAGCAGTTGCGGATAGATTTGCCATTGAACAGAACTTTCATGATCTCAAGGAGATTGAAGGAACCGGACAGCAGCAGGTTCGCAACTTCTGGGCTAATGTCGGTGCGTTTCATTTGAATATGTGGATGCATACGATGGTTGAATTGTGGTCTTGGGAAAAGAGGGCTTCTGTTATATGCGACCGTAGCGACAGCCCCTGGGACGACATTGAACGCAGGCCATCTCATGCTGACCGATGTCAGGCGTTGCGTCGAGCGGTTTTGAGTAAAACATTTTTTGAGATTTCTGGTCATAGCCGTAAAAACCGAAAAATCTTGCGGCAGTTTTATAAGCTAATGAAACTGGCCGCTTAATAATCTATTTTTTGGAAAGTGCAGTTTAGATATGTTTAACATAAAAAACGAAAAGCAGTTGTTTATAGACGACTTGTTGATTGAAGAACATCAAGGCCTGTCGTTTACCGTAAATCGCCCAGTTAAAACATATAACAAGATTTTAACAGCGACCCAGCCATGGGAAAGCTGGATGATTGGGCCATGGTGTACCATTATCGAAGATGATGGTATTTATCAGATGTGGTACGAATCATATTTCATGGATGAAAATAACAAGAGGACAGGCAGGCTTTGTTATGCGGAGTCCGAGGATGGCCTGAATTGGAAAAAACCGGTGCTTAATCTTGTGCCTTTTGATGGTTCCACTGCCAACAATATTGTTTATCCGCTACAAGGAAACTTTTATCACGGCGGTACAGTATTCAAGGACCCGGTAGGAAAGCCACAGGAAAGGTACAAGATTATTTATTTGATCGAGGGCAAGGGATTCGATTGCGTATGTGGTGCGTTTTCACCTGATGGTTTACGTTGGAAAACATATCAATCCAATCCGTTGCTTCGTATCAGAAGTGATACTCAAAATGTCTGTTTCTGGGATGACAGGCTTGCCAAATATGTGTGCTTCGTGCGACTTAATATGCCGCTTCATGACCCGAATATAATAAGGACGATTGGCCGAAGCGAAACAGAGAATTTTGAAGATTGGCCCGATGCCGATCCGATTCTTTGCTTCAATGACCAGGATCCACCGGACGTGGACTTGTATAATTCGGCTGCTTTTAAGTATCCTTATGCTCCAGAAGCATATTTCATGTTCACGAGTCTTTTCCACCATAAAGCCGACACACTTGATGTTCAACTGGCAGTCAGTCGTGATGGGATATCCTGGAAACGCCCCGATCGCAAACCTTTTCTTCCGCTCGGAGCCGAGGGAACATTTGACAGCAAAATGATTCATACATGTGTAGGGCAAATAAGAAAAGGAGATGAGTACTGGATTTTCTATCGCGGCACCGACAGAAAACATAGTGAACATGTGACAAATATGAGTTACGGGGGGATAATCAGCAAGGCGGTTCTGCGGTTGGACGGTTTTATGTCTTTAGATGCTCAAGACCAAGGCTATTTTCTTACAAAACCGATAGTCTTTGAGGGGACTAAGTTGGAACTTAATTACCAGACAGCCGGTGACGGTCATATTACTGTTGGGTTGTGCGATGAAAGGGGTGAACCGTTCAATGGTTATGCTTCAGCTGAATGTAATCTTATCAAAGGTGACAAAACTGCCGCTGCCGTTTCATGGGGCGGCAAAAATGATGTTTCAAAGCTGTCAAGCCGCGTGGTACGGGTTAGATTTATTTTTAATAAGAGCAAATTGTATAGTTTTAAATTCTCGTCTTAAAGTACGAAGAAAAGATTATGGGCAACAAACATGAAATAATGGTAAATAGTATCGGGATGAAGCTTGTTCTGGTCAAGGCAGGTAAATTTATTATGGGGTCATCCATTGAGGAATATGGCCGTGATAGTGATGAAGGACCCCAACATGAAGTGACGCTGACGAAAGACTTTTTTATCGGTGTATGCCAGGTTACACAGGAACAATATCAGAAGGTAATGGGTGAAAACTTCAGCAAGTTTAAATGTCCTGAAAACCCCGTAGAAATGGTAAACAAGTACGAAGCGGAGTTGTTTTGTGAACGTTTATCTCAAGCAGAAGGTCTCAATTATAAACTTCCAACAGAGGCACAATGGGAATACGCTTGCCGGGCAGGCAGCGATTCATTGTATTGTTCAGGAGATGATCTGAAAAAAGTACGAGAATATGCATGGTTTGCTGATAATTCAGGAAATAAACCACACCCTGTTGGACTGAGAAAAGCCAACGCATGGGGTATAAATGACATGCACGGTAATGTTTGGGAGTGGTGTCAGGATAAATGGGATCAAAATGGTTATTGTTCAGAGGATTCAATTGATCCTGTTGGCACATTAGGTTATACAGATGTGATTCGCGGGGGGTGTTTTCATTGTAAACTACGGGCTCTTAGGAGTGCAAAACGGTTCGGCTACTATGCCGGCGGAAGATTTTACAGTATAGGTTTAAGGATAGTCTATGAATGTGTATATGATTGATTGGATTATATTGTTAGGTAGCATTTTGGCGCTTATAGCAGCGGCTTACGCTACCAGAAAATTCTCAACAAGTGTTGCTGATTTCCTGGCAGCCAATAGGTGTGCCGGTCGTTATCTGCTGGCTGTAGCGGAAGGGCTGACAGCTTATGGCGTTATTGGCATAGTCGCTTATTTTGAGATGTATTACAAAGCCGGTTTTGTACCCGTTTGGTGGACGCTCAGTTGCATGCCTGTTAGCCTGATAATATCTATAACTGGATGGGTAATTTATCGATTCAGGCAGACAAGGGCTCTCACGCTTGCGCAATTTCTTGAGGTTCGCTACAGCAGAAAGTTCCGTATTTTCGCCGGCATGGTAGCTTTTTTGTCTGGAATAATAAATTTTGGTATTTACCCCGCTGTTAGCGCACGGTTTTTTATATATTTCTGTGGCTTACCCGATACGGTAAATATCCTTGGAATAGGATTTCCTACTTTTGCTTCTGTTATGTTAATCCTGCTGGCGGTATCTCTTTATTTTACTTTCGTCGGAGGACAGGTCTCGGTAATTGTAACAGATTTTTTACAGGGACTATTCGGCAATATTGTACTGGCAGTAGTGCTTATAGTTGTAATGTTGCAGTTTGATTGGACGAAAGTTGTTACTGCTTTGGCCACCGCTCCCGAAAATTCTTCTATGCTCCATCCAATGCATACCGGAGATGTAAAGGATTTTAATGTATGGTTCTTTTTGATATGGGCGTTTGCCGCATTTTATAACTGGATGAGTTGGCAGGGCTGCCAAGCTTACAATTCTTCTGCCAAAAATGCCCACGAGGCAAAAATGGCAAAGATACTTGCCCACTGGCGCGGACTTATCGTAATGGTTGTTGCGCTTCTTCTGCCTATATGTGCTTATACTATAATGCATCATCCTGAATATGCAATACAAGCAGGCAGGGTAAATGACGTACTTTCACGCATAGGAAATATGCAGATCAGAGAACAGATGACTGTGCCTGCAGCAACCGCATTGATGTTGCCAAAGGGGCTGCTTGGTGCGTTTTGTGCCGTTATCCTAATGGCATTTATTGCTAACACGAATACATATATGCATTCATGGGGAAGCATTTTTGCACAGGATATTGTTTTGCCGATGCTGAAAAAACCTCTAACAACAAAACAGCATTTGTGGCTTCTAAGGGGGTCTATTTTCGGGGTAACTGTATTTGTATTCTTTTTCAGCTTACTCTTCAAACAAACTCAATACATTTTAATGTTTTTTGCAATAACATCAGCAATTTGGATGGGAGGCTCAGGCTCGGTTATTATCGGAGGATTATATTGGAAAAGGGGTACGACATTAGGTGCTTATTGTTCTCTTATTGTAGGCTCTGTTCTTGCGGTCGGAGGCATTGTTGCTGAACAACAGTGGCCAAAAATCTACGATGGTGCATCTTTCCCAATTAATGGCCAGTATATGTTTTTCATTGCCATAATGTCTTCAATAACAACTTACATTATAGTCTCACTGTGCGATGTAAAAAATAAATTTAATCTTGATCGCATGCTTCACCGGGGAAAATATACGTTGGGAGAGGATAGCATTGACGAGGGAGCACCGGAAACAGGCTTAAAAGCTCTCAGGTTTGGTAGTCTCGGGACATTTGGTGATAAATTTATATATGCCGTACTGTTGATATGGACACTTGGATGGACAGCCATATTCCTTGTGGGAACAGTATATAATTTAACCCATGACGTATCAGTGGAAGCATGGGCAAAATGGTGGAAATTTTATATATGGCTGATGTTCTGGTGTGGCATTATTGTAACTATATGGTTTTCCATCGGTGGTATACGAGACATGAAACAAATGCTTACAAGCCTTATGACAAAAAAGAGCGACGAACATGACGATGGCTCTGTAGTGGACCATCACAACCTTGATGAGGACTTCTCAGAAGAGAAACTTACGTAAACTATGTGCAATAAAGGTAAATATAAAATCTATATCGCAGGGTTGTATCAGGAAACCAATACATTTTGCCCGGACACAACAGATATGCGCCTTTTTGAACGAGGCTACTATCTCAAGGCCCACGCAATTGCGGACAGACTAAATGGAACCAATACCGAGATTGGTGGTTTTTATGAATTGTTCAAAGATGACCCTTCCGTTGAACTAATCCCGGGCGTCGCTGCATGGGCCGTGGCGTCCGGCAAGATTGAAAATCAAACACTTGAGGAAATATTAGATGATATCGTCACTTCCTTAAAAGCTAATCTCCCGGTTGACGGCGTGCTTTGGGCTCTTCATGGCGCGCTGGTTAGCCAAGATAAGGATGACTGTGAAGGTTATATTATTTCCAAAGTTAAAGAGCTTCTAGGCCAGCAAATCCCCGTTGTATGTACACTTGACTATCATGCAAATGTAACCGCTGAAATGGTTGACGCTGCCGATTGTCTTGTCGGCTACAGAACATATCCGCATACTGATTTTCAGCAAACCGGGCAAAAAGCCGCACAAGTGCTGTATTCGCTGATAACCGGTAAGACCAGATATAGCAAGCTCTTCGAGGTGTTGCCCCTTATTCTGCCGGTGGAAAACACCGAAACCCAAAGCGGCCCCCTTGCTTCGATAATCCAGAAATTAAATCAGCTGGATCAAGATAAAGATATTATCTCTGCATCATTTTTCTGTCCTCATCCATGGCTGGATATTTACGATTATCATCTTTCGTTGCTGGTTTATTACAAAAGTCAGAGCGCAACTAAGTATAAAGAATTTGCCGCAGAAACGATGAAACAGATCTGGTGTAACAGGGAAGAGTTTTTCGTACATTATCCCAGCATAGATGATCTTCTATGCACAATTGATTCCTATAAAAAACCTATTATACTTGTCGATTCAGGCGATGTTACCAGTGCCGGGGGTGCCGGGGACAGTACCGAAATTTTACGAGCGTTAATCAGTAAAAACTCGAACCTAAATTCAATCCTCACTATCGTTGATCCCTTGACTGTCCAGCGTGCCATTGAAATCGGTGAAGGAAATAAGGAGCAGTTTTCTGTTGGTGGAAAAGCCGGGTTTAAATACAATAGTAGAATTCCCTTGGTTGCACAGGTCATAAAGATATCTGATAGTCCGGTCAAGGTCAAAGGCGCATCTTTTTCAGGATTGAGCCTCAATATGGGTAGGCGTGTTCTTCTCGAAATAGCCCCTAAAATCAGCATTATAGTCTCTGAGTATACATCCTTGATACATGACGCTGAAATTGTAAGAAGCATGGGATTAAAACCTGAACAAGCGGATGTTATTGTGCAGAAATCACATAAGCTTTTCAGGGCATCATATAAGGATATTGCTAAATCTATAGTGATTCTCGATACCCCAGGTTTTACAGACATGAATTTGAAGAGACTGCCATATAAGAAAGTTCAAAGACCAATTTACCCACTGGATGATTTCTGTGAGTGTCCACAGGAAAGGATTTTGACGCATGATAATTGATCGATTTAATAAAAGCAAAATAGGCTTTGTTGGTCTTGGTAACATGGGTAGCGGTATTGCACGAAATATCGCAAGAGCAGGATTGGATATTATGGTATATGATAGCAATTCCGATATACGTGATAAATTCGCTGAGATATATAAAGTTGCTAAAAATTTCGAGCAGCTATTCAATTTTTCAGATTTACTGATGCTTTCTTTACCTGGTTCACCTGAAGTTGAAAATGTTGTTGCTGAATTCATGAAAACAGATGTAAGAGGGAAAGTTGTTATTGACTTGAGCACAAGCGATCCCTATTCTTCTATCGAATTACATAAAAAAATGCAGCAGGCAGGAGGACATTTTATGGATGCTCCGCTTAGCGGTGGTCCCCGAAACGCTGCCGAGGGAACATTGAATACTATGGTTGGCGGCGAAAGAGAACTATACGAAGAGCTGCTTGGCTTATTCAAAACATTTGCTCGCGATACGTTTTATGTCGGACAGCCAGGTTCAGGAAATACAATCAAACTGGCATCAAACTATATTTCTATTCTATATATAAATCTTTATGCCGAGATTATACCATTTGTTGAAAAAATGGGTGTCGACCCGAATGAACTTTTCAAGGTCGTTTCTGTTAGCGGTGCGAACAGCCCTATATTCCAATTGGTCGCGCCAAAAATAATCAACCAGAAACATGATATGTCCTTTCGAATGTCTCTTGGCATTAAAGATTTAAGTTACATAAAAAAACTTTTCGATCAAACAAGAGCCCATTCGGCCATGCTTGATGGAGCATTATCAATGTTCGAAGATGCGATTAACCAGGGAATTGATCAGGAAGATATATCCGCAATTGTAAAAGTGGTTAGGAATTCTGTTAAGACACCAAAACAGCATGCTAAGATGTTAAAGGAGAGAACGAATTGAAAAGGTCAAATGCCAACAAATATATTGTCTCGATATTGATACTATTTATGTTTGTATCAGCGAAAGCTAACTGGCCGTTGCCGAAAAAAAAAGTAATAGAATACGGCCATGGTTCGCCTGATGAGAACACTCTCGCAAAAAACATACGAGAAATGGAGAAACGTCCGTTTGATGGTATAATTTTTCGGCTCAATGGCTACCTAAAAGCTTTTGACCATGAAAACAGGTGGGATGCCAATGATATAGCAAGGCGTTGCCAAACCTTGAAGAGCATTAAATGGGAAAAATTTACAGACAATTTTATGGTGCTCCGTGTTGCATCTGAGATGGATTGGTACAATGATAAACACTGGGATAATATAACGCACAACATAACACTTTTCACAAAAGCCGTTGTTGCCGGCCGCTGTAAAGGCATTTGTCTTGATCCCGAGCCTTATGGCCATTCACCCTGGGCCTATGATGCTGAAAATCATATAGCCACCCACCGCAACAGCAAGACTTATCAGGAATATTGCAAACAGGTCCGCAAGCGTGGCTTTGAGTATATGCAGGCCATTCAATTAGTGAAACCTGACATTTGTATCCTTACTTTTTTTCAACTTAGCGAATATTACAAAACGCTCAGCGATTCGGCACATACTGCGGCTACGACAGACAACGACCTTGAAAAACATTACTATGCGATGATGTACGCATTTCTTAACGGTATGCTTGATGCCGCTGGTCCTGGTGTGACGTTCATAGATGGTAATGAGAACGCCTACTATTATACCAAAAGTTCCGAATTTGATCGGATTTATGTCAATATAAAACAGCGTTACCGCTATCTGATTGCTCCAGAAAATCGCGATAAGTATAATGCGCAGATGCAGGTCGGTTCAGGATTATTCACGGATCTATATTTTTCTACATACCGCTGGCCAGCCGATGCAATAGGTTCATTCCTTACGCCTCAACAGCAGCTTAAGTTTTTTGAGCAGTTACTGTATTATGCACTCGATACCGCGGATGAATATGTATGGGTGTACAGTGAAGAAATTGACTGGTGGACAAATAAAAATGTTCCGGCAGGTGCTTACGACGTGATAAGTTCAGTTAAGGACAAAATAGCAAACCTCCAGAAGCTTGGTTTCAACATGGATAAGGTTATTGCCGACGCAAAGGAACGTCAGCAAGAGGTGCTTTTCGGCGATGTTGCACCGAGAAATACACAAATACACAAGGTCAGTGATGTTGTTCCTCTTATAGATGGAAACATTATTGATGATGTTTTCTGGCAGCAGATTCAGCCGTTAGAACCTTTCGTGCCTATCAATCGAATGATGAAAGAAAAGACCACATATCAGACTGAAGCGAAACTCGCCTGGGATGATAACTTTTTATACGTGGCAATGAAATGTATTGAGCCGAATATCAAAAGAATAGGCATAGTTGGTAATGGGCACGATGGCGGGATCTGGGGCGGTGATGTTGTTGAGTTTTACATTTGCCCAGGCCTGGCAGATAAGCCAATATATCATTTTGCCTTGAACCCAGCCAATGTACAGTGGGATGCTATAACCGAAAAGGATGAAGAAGTGCTGTCCTGGAACGCTGACTGGCAAAGCGGTGTTAAAATTAATTTGGACAATTGGACTGTTGAAATGGCAATTCCATGGAATGCTATTGGAGGCATCCCAAAACATGGAGAACACCGTAAGGGTAATTTGACGCGTCAAAGAGATCCAAGGCCTAAAGAGCTTAGCTCATGGACACCGCTGCAACGCTACTTTAATGAATCGCAAAATTATGGTAAGTGGTTATTTTGTAAGTAATGGAACAAATTTGTTGGATAAATAATTAGAATGGAGACAAAACTGGCAATTAACGGCGGCAGAGCGGTTATACAAACTGCTTTGCCTACTATCAAAAACCGGTCGGGAAGACTGATCGGTGACGAAGAGCTAAGACTGGTCAGCGAGGTCATCAAAAGTGGTAATCTTGCCTACATCTATGGCGATAAAGTCAATAAATTTGAACGGCGATTTGCGGATATACTTGGCGTAAAAAACGCTGTAGCTGTCAGCAGCGGAACTGCTGCATTACATACTGCTATGATTTATCTCAATCCCAATCCAGGTGATGAGATTCTTGTTTCACCTGTTACAGATATGGGTTCGGTTATTCCCATTCTATATCAACAAGCCGTTCCTGTTTTTGTAGATATTGATCCTTTAACTCAAAACATGGACCCTCGTTACATAGAAGACAATATTTCGCCGCGGACAAAGGGCATAATCGTAACACACATCTATGGCAGTCCTGCGGATATGGACTCTATTATGGAAATAGCTGACAGGCACAATCTTTTTGTAATTGAGGATTGTGCCCAAGCACATATGACAGAATACTGCGGCAAACTGGTTGGTACTTTAGGACACATCGGTTGTTTCAGTTTTCAGCAAAGCAAGCACATTACTACAGGTGACGGCGGCATAGTTATTTCAAACGAAGATAATAGATTCGAACGCGGTTTACGCCAATGTTTCGATAAGGGCTGGCCGAGGCATAAGCCAGGAAGGGATCACTATTTCCTGGCCCCTAATTATCATATGACCGAATTACAAGCTGCTGTAGGATTAGCCCAGATTGAAAAATATAATATTTCGATCGATGCCAGACGTCGCTCTGCTGCAATGCTGGATACCCTCCTTGCCAGCGAGGATATTATAACTCCTGTAGCAACGCTGCCGAATTGTAAACAAACCTATTTCTACTATTGTTTTACAGTTGACTTACCTCGCCTCAAGGTCGAAGGACAGGAAATAGCTGATGCACTCACAGCCGAAGGATTGTATACTGAACTGGGTTATCCGGGCCCTATCCCTCTTTATTTGTATCCAGTTATAAAGGACAAACAGACTTTTGGCAGTTCCGCCTGGCCGTTTAATTCGCCAAACGCCAGAAAGATATGGAATTATGAACAGGGATTATGTCCTTTGGCCGAGAAGGCCTGTAAGGAAACGATTGTTGTACCCTGGAACGAAGGCTTGAAAGATAAAGATGTGGAGTTGATTGCCAGGGCAATCATTAAGATTATTGATAACTATAAAAATTAGAATTGTTTAGAAAGGCTGCGTTGAAAATGGAAAAAGGAATCGTAGTAGCATTAATTACCCCCCTTACTGAGGATGAAAACATTGACATACCAAGTCTTGGAGGGTTGTTGGAATGGGTATTGAGCCATGATATTAAGGGCTTGTTTGTAGCTGGTACAATCGGAGAAGGACCAGCACTGCGGGACAGACAGCGGTATACGCTCTTTTGTGAAACTGTGAAATATACTAAAGGCCGTGTGCCCGTTCTGGCAAATGTTTCAGATATGAGTACTCAACGTGTTATCGACCAGGTTAAATTAGCTGTCAAAGCCGGCGCAGATGCAGTGGTAACTACTCCAAGATTTGGTTTCCCCCCAAGGACTTCATGTGAAAGCTTTAGACATGTAAAAGCTATTGCATCATATTCTTCTGTGCCTGTGTGGTTCTACGAAAATCCATCCACTACGCCGGTAACCAACAGCTTTCAGACGATCTGCCAGATACTCGATCTGGAAAATGTAACGGGACTTAAATACAGTGGTCCAAGTAGAGAGGTTTTTAAGACATTTGTTACTGAACTAGCTGAAAGCGTACCTGTAATGACAGGAAATGTTTTTGATATAACATATGCTGCATCAATCGGAGCAACCGGAGCTATTTCGGGGATAGGCAGCCTGGCCCCCGGCCTCTGTATTAAAGCCTTCGAAACAGGCCGTACCGGCACACCAGAAGAAGCACAAAAAATCCAGGATGCCATAGAATCCTTGTATTCAATTTATGGCGGCAAAGGATGGCCATTATGGCCCACTGCACAGAAGCACGTCCTGATGAAGCGGGGTATAATAAAAACTAATTTTTCGACCGCTCCGTTTTTAAGGCTTACAGCCGAAGAGGAAACAAAAATTGACCTGGCCATGGAAAATATTGATCCGGAACTCTCGAGTTAATTAAATTTTTATAGTGAACGTTCTCAATGAATATTTCAGAAAAACAAGCTTCTCTTGCTGAATTAGCAATTGAATTGCGAAAATTGACCTTGAAAAGTATTTACAAGGCTGGAAGCGGGCATTGTGGAGGTGCTCTTTCTGCTGTTGAAATTCTCACCGTATTGTATTTTGACAAGTTAAACATTGACCCATCCAATCCCTGCTGGGAAGATCGCGATAGGTTTATTGCCTCAAAGGGGCACTGCGCCCCGGCACTTTATGCATCCCTGGCCAAAAGAGGTTTCTTCCCGGAAGATGAGCTGCATTGTTTAAGAAAAATTGGACACTTTCTCCAGGGCCATCCGGACATGAAGAAAGTACCAGGTGTGGATATGTCAACCGGTTCGCTTGGGTTGGGCTTATCTGTCGGAATCGGGATGGCACTTGCAGCTAAACTAGACAAGAAAGAATATTATACTTATGTACTTCTCGGATGTGGTGAACATCAGGAAGGCCAGGTTTGGGAGGCCGCTATGACGGGGGCAAAATATAAACTTTCTAACCTCATAGCCATCGTCGATTACAACGGTGTTCAGTTAGACGGCTTGAACGAAGAGATCATGCCTTTGGGAGATCTGCAGGCCAAGTGGCAGGCATTCGGCTGGAAAACAATTGCAATTGATGGCCATAACATAACACAGATATCAAATGCAATAGACCAGGTTAAGGTTGCTGAAGATGGCCCATGGGTAATACTTGCCAATACCGTAAAGGGAAAAGGAATTGATTTTATGGAGGGCAAACATGAATGGCACGGAAAAGCTATGAGTCTTGAAGATTATGTCAATGCAATGTCGCAGCTTGGAGAAATAGTTGATGCGTAGCGAATCTGTAAGAGAAGCATATGGTCAGGCTCTCGTGGAACTCGGCCAAGAGAATCAGAAAGTTGTTGTACTCGATGCCGACGTTTCCAATTCCACTCGAAGTGTTCTATTTGGAAGGAAATTCCCAGAAAGATTTTTTAACGTTGGAATAGCAGAAGCGAATATGATGTCAATGGCTGCCGGTATGGCCGCATGCGGGAAAATTCCATTTGCTAATACTTTCAGTTTCCTCGCTGCACTTCGTGCAGCTGATTGCGTGAGAAGCCTGATCGCCTACAATAACCTTGATGTGAAGATTGCCGGCGCATATTCCGGCTTGTCTGATTCAAAGGACGGACCAAGCCATCAGTCAATATGCGATATTGCCATAATGAGAAGCCTGCCTAATATGACAGTTGTCGTTGTCGCTGATGCTTACGAAACAAAAATTGCAGTCAAAAAAGTGGCCGATTATAAAGGCCCCGTTTTCCTAAGGCTCAGCCGTGCAGAACTGCCCGTTATCTTCGATCAGAAACATAAATTCGAGATCGGCAAGGGTAATTTGCTTAAGCAAGGCAAAGATGTTTCTATCATAGCTGTCGGCTATATGGTTCATAAGTCGCTCGAAGCTGCAAAAATACTCGCCGACAAAGGTGCCGATGCCGAGGTAATTGAAATCCATACGATAAAGCCAATCGATAAAGATATTATTATAAAGTCAGCGAAAAAGACAGCCGCAGTTGTCACAGCAGAGGAACATAGTGTTATTGGAGGACTCGGATCTGCTGTTGCCGAAGTGCTCGTAAATTCAAATCCCACCAGAATTGAATTTATAGGAATCAAAGACACTTTTGCCGAATCCGGCGAGTATGAGCCGTTACTCTCAAAATATGGCCTTGATGCTTCATCTATAGCCAAGGCAAGTCTTAATGCAATGAGTCAGGAAAGGAAATAGTTTTAGATGAACTCAAGAGAACGCATACTCACTGCACTTAAACACGGCATACCTGATTGCGTGCCATATATGTATTCTTTTATTGATACTCAGTTACAGGAGCAGATTGTCGGCCATTCCCTCGATACTTATCTTTGGGATTTGAATATTGACCCGGGTATAATTGTAAAAGACAATCAGTTTCCTGAGTACAAACTTAATTATGCGATTCATCCCGAAACAGCCCGAAAGCTGGGTCTTGATGCAATAGGAATTCGTTTTCCTGCACATCTTTTCTGCGTAACAAGATATGGGCGTGGAGGACATTCTGTTGAACGCGGATTGTTGAATTCGCATGATTCCATCAAAAAAATGCGATTGCCAGATGTTGATGATGAGCGGATTTACAGCGAGGCAAAGGATTTTACAAAAAAGTTCCATGGTGAATTTGCAATATTCGCGAACATACGCCTTGGCGCTTCTTCCACACTGATGAGCATGGGATATGACAATTTTTCGTTTCTACTTCACGATGATATCTCTTTGGTCTATGAGGTGGTTGACAAATACACAAACTGGATGGCCAAGATGACAAAAAATCTCAGTGAGCTTGGCTTCGATTTTATGTGGGCATTTGACGACATTGCCTGCAATACAGGCCCGATGTTTTCAATAGATACATGGAATGATGTGTTTGTGCCCAGACTTAAAAAAGCAGCGGATAATATAAAATGCCCATGGATATACCACAGTGACGGCAATTTGCTGCCTATTCTTGACTACATGCTGCCATTGGGAATGAGCGCTTTGCATCCGCTTGAGCCGGGAGTGATGGACCTAGATTTGCTAAAAGCTCAGTATGGAAAGAAGCTCTGCTTGGTCGGCAATATTGATATTGATTATACATTAAGCCAGGCTCCAGTCGAAGAGGTTGCCCCCGTCGTTAAGGAGCGAATCGAGCAGCTTGGGCCAAATGGCGGATATATAATAGCTGACTCCAACAGCGTTCCTTATTTCTGCAAAGCAGAGAATATCCTGGCTATGAGCCAAGCAGTTAAAAAGTATAGAAATATCTATTCGTGAGGTATTATGTTTAAGACAGGGCTATTGGTATTTTCCGAGAGCAGGATACGCGAGGAAGTTTATAAACAGAGAAAGCCTTTACAAGATCAAGAAACAAAACGGTTTATCGATATGTTGCAAGGCAAAGTCGATTTCTATATTCCTTCATGTGCTGAAATTCGGGGCAAAAGAGACATTAAGCAGGCTTGCAGAGAATTAGATGCTGCAGGTGTCACCTCTGTAGTTCTTTACATCCCCATTTTTGTCTCACCGGTGCTTGTCTCCCACGCTGCCAGATTGCTGACTAAGCCTTTTATTGTAGTGGGTAATTGCACAAAAGGCGCATTCAGCCAGACCGCTTTGCTTGCTGCCGCAGGAGCGATTGACCAGATCGGAATAAAATATAAAAGGCTTTCAGGCGACATTACTGATGATTCAGTTGTTGACCAATTACTGAACTATATAAAAGCTCTGAATTCTGCCGCCGAACTTAAGGGGATGACATTTGGCTGTCTTGGTGGCCGAAGTCTTGGAATCAGTACTGGCACTGCTGACCCTGCGCAGTGGGAAAGAATATTCGGCGTTGATATTGAACATATCGACCAGTTGGAAATTGTAAAAAGAGCCGAAAATGTCTGCCAGGTTGAAGTGGAATCTATTAAGCGGTGGATAGTTGCTAATTATGGAGGAATTTTTTACCAGGAAGGACGCTTTGGTGATCAACAACTCGAAAAAGCCATTCGAAGCTATCTTGCGGTAAAGGAAATAATAAATCATTATGAGTTGGATTTCGTTGGAATAAAATGTCAGCCGGATTTGAGTAACAATTTCGTGGTTCAGTGCCTCGCCGTCCAGATGCTGAATGACCCTTATGACGCATCTGGCCCAAAGGAACCGATTGTCTGTTCTTGCGAAGCTGATCACGACGGCGCTTTGACGATGCAGATTCTGAAACTTTTGTCAGGCGGAAAACCAACTGCCTTACAGGATATATTTGTTGTTAACGATTCGGAAATGGTGTTGGCCAACTGCGGCTCAATGGCTTCTTGTTTTTCATGTTTGTCAAATGATTATGCAGTAAACCTTAAAGATGTCTATCTGCAACCACATGGTTTGGGCGATGCAGGAGGACCAGCGGTACAGTTTGTTTGTGCCGAAAGTGTCTTTACCTATGCCAGACTCTTCAGGGTATGCGGTCAGTACAGGATGATAATTTTCAAAGGTACAACGGTAAAAAAGACACGCGAGTCACTTAAAGAATACTCATGGTATAGACCGACATCATTTGTTAATGTTCAGATCGATAGCAAGCAGCTTATTAGTGAATTAGGATCAAATCATATTCATTGTGTTCAGGGTGATTATGTTCGTGATCTTGCAGAATTGTGTCAATACTTGGAAATAGAATATACAGTTTACTGACAAAAGGAGCGGTGCATTTATGAATGAACCGATGCGAAACTACATGAAGGTTGGAATAATTCATTTTATGATTTTTCCTGAAACAATAAAAGGGGAAGGGCCTATTCTCGAAACACTGAAAAAGATCGCGGTGGATGAGTATTTTGACACCGTGGAAATAACCTGGATAAAAGACTCTGTGATAAGAAATCAGGCAAGGAAGATGCTTGAAACCGCGCATATGACCATAGCTTATGGAGCACAACCGCGCCTTCTTACTACAGGGCAGAACCTCAATAGTATTAACGAGAAGAAAAGAAAAGAAGCTGTTGCTAATGTTATGGAGGGAATCGACGAGGCTTATGAGATTGGCGCTGTCGGCTGTACCTTTCTCAGTGGAAGGTACGAATTAGATACGCAGGAAAAGGCCTATAATTCCCTTGTGAAGTCCACAAGGGAATTGTGTGACTATGCAAAATCAAAAGGAAAACTAAAAATTATCCATGAGATATTTGATTCTAATGTTGACAAGAAAAGTCTCATAGGGCCAGTTGATCTTGCAAAAAAATACGCAGAGGAAATATGTGAAAGCTATGATAATTTTGGATTGATGGTTGATCTTAGTCATCTCCCTCTGTTGAGAGAGACACCCGAACAAGCAATCCTCCCGATTAAAGATTTTCTTGCTCACGCCCATATTGGAAACTGTGTGGTTCAGTCACCATCAATGCCTGCCTATGGAGATATGCATCCGCGATTCGGATTTCCTGGCGGAGAAAACGACATCGAAGAACTTGTGAGATTCTTAAAAGTGCTTCTTGATATTGGTTTCCTAAATGACAGAAACCCGCCGATCGTAAGCTTCGAAGTTAAGCCTTTTGCTGACGAGGACTCGGATTTGGTTATCATTAATGCTAAACGAGTATTGAATGCCGCTTGGGCAAAACTGTAATTGAAAAATCATCTTGATAAATCTAATGAGGATAACAATATGAATACGGATAATCCGAATGTGTATGTAACAAGAATACTTCCGGAAAAAGCGATTAATTTGCTTAAGAAAACGTGTAATGTTGAAATTAATCCCGATGATAGAATGCTGGCTAGAAAAGAATTGCTCCAGAAAGTAAAAGGCAAAGATGCTGTATTGTGCCTTCTTACCGATAAAATTGACGATGAGGTTTTTGCAGCAGCAGGACCGAAATGCAGGATATTTGCAAACTATGCTGTGGGCTATAACAATGTCGATGTTCAAGCTGCAACAAAAAGAAAAATTGTGGTTACAAATACTCCAGGAGTCCTCACTGATGCTACCGCTGATTTGGCCTGGACACTTTTGTTTGCGGTATCGAGAAGAGTTGTTGAGGCTGACAGGTTTACAAGACAGGGGAAATTTACAGGTTGGGAGCCGATGATGTTTCTTGGACGTGATATCACCGGCAAAACGCTTGGAGTTATAGGAGCTGGAAGAATAGGCGCAAATTTCGCTAAAAAAGCCGTCGGCTTCAACATGAAAATACTATACAGCGACCTTGCTCCAAATAAAGATTTTGAAAAAGATACAGGTGCTATGCTTGTAAAAAGAGATGAACTTCTCCAAAGGTCTGATTTCGTATCAATACATGTGCCGCTGATGCCGGAAACAGAGCATTTAATAGGAGAACGCGAATTGTCCTTAATGAAAAAAACTGCTGTTTTGATCAATACTTCACGTGGCCCAGTAATGGACGAAAAAGCTTTGGTCAAGGCACTCAGAACAAAAACAATATGGGGGGTAGGACTGGATGTGTATGAAAATGAGCCTGCTATTGAGCCAGGATTGGCTGAATTAGAAAATGTTGTAATTCTACCTCATATTGCCAGCGCTACCATTGAAACTCGTACAAATATGGGTCTTATCGCCGTAAAGAACATAATTGCAGTGATGAATAATCAGATGCCGCCAAATTGTGTTAATCCGGAGGTCTTTAATGCAAAGTGATCTGCAGATTTTTCTCGATACAACAGAGCATCGTAAGCCGGAGCGAATTTTGTATTATTTTACTTTAACGGATGATATTGGCCGTCGAATTACCGATTACCTCAAAGGGGCAGACTTTAAGCAGCATTATAATCTGTTTATTCCTTATGATATTTATCCTCAGCGACCAAGCAATGTTGTGCCTCCGGACTACTCACGATATTGGGAAAATGAACATCTGTCTCCGGCTACAAGGATAAATTCGATAGGCGTTGCTGAAGTGCCTGGTGACTTTTATCATTTTTGGCGGTATCTTTCGCCTCTTAGTAAAGCGAATAGTCTGAGAGATATTGAGAAGTATCCTATCGAGGATATGAGTACCTGGGACATGTCGTATATGTCTGAAACTGTCGAACGTGCGCATGCTCAGGGACAGACTGTTCGTGGCTGGGTGGGCCATATATATGAAAATGCCTGGCAGATTCGCGGATACGAGCAATTTTTGATGGATATGATTGAGCGGCCGTCATGGGCTCAGTGTCTGCTTGACAAACTTGCTGAGCAATGTCTTGTCAGGGCCAAAGCATATGCTAAAGCTGATGTTGATTGGATTCAGTGCGGCGATGATGTAGCTAATCAGAATACTCTAATGTTTTCTCCATTATTATGGGAAAAAATGATTTACTCAAAATGGAAAGAAATCTGGCATAATGTAAAACTGATAAACAAAAATGCTCGGATTTGGTATCACAGCGACGGCAATATTATTGATATAATTGGAAAGCTTGTGGATGCCGGGGTTAATATATTAAATCCGCTACAGCCTGAATGTCTTGATATTGATTCCGTTTATAGATCATATGGAAGGCATCTGACGTTTGACGGATGTATTGGTACTCAGACCACCATGCCTTTGGGTACACCTGATGATGTTCGGGCCAGAGTGAGAGAAGTAATAAAAAAATATGGACAAAACGGCGGACTTATACTATCGCCTACTCACATTCTTGAGCCCGAGGTCCCAATAGAAAATATAGAAGCGTTCGTCAATGCCTGCAAAGATTTTGCAAAGGGGCTATAATACTCAACTCACTGCGAAAACCTTAAGTTGGATGAAATTTGATGTTGCCACAAAACTTTACGCAAGGCAGACAACATATCCACAAAGGATGGATGCCGTTTCGGAGGCAACTTGTAAATAGCTGCGTCTCTGCGAATCCGACTGACCAGATTCACTGCTTCCGGCAACGTCTGAACAACCTGATGTTTGGCGTATTGACCATCACTCGAAACTCGCAATTGCACCTCTGGAAGGGCTTCTACGGCTATTTAAATCATTTCGCCAGCCAGCTCCTGACGTGTGCGAAAGATATCTTCGCTCTTGCGATCCGACCGTTTTCGGTACAATGCGAAAACCGTAGGAAGAACCCTTCGAATCATCGGCCACTGTGGCAACCTTATCGTAATTGCTCCGACAAACCAGTTGTGAGCCCAGTGTTTGTCCGCCAGATTGCCCAATGTACGAAATATCCCCGTTATTGTAGTAGGCCCACGTTTGAGGATCCAGCCAAGCATTATCTGCTGCCAGATTCCGGCTGCAGGGTCGGTGAATATATACGAAAGTTGAAGAATAATATTCTTCCATACCGATACAAGAGATATAGTGTCCATGCCGACCTCCCGATAAATTGTTTATGTTTTCACAATACATATATCGGGTTGTCGGTATCTTATTTATCAATTCTATATCTTCAAATTTTGGTTAAAGTTCACCAAAATACAGCACAGGAAATTCTTAATACCAAAGGCTTCGAGTCTTGTTAAATTCAGAGAAAATATGTATGAACAATCAGTGACAAGGTTTAGTTTGGTACAAAAAGGTCAGCCGACGAGTCTAATAATTGTACCTGATAATGCATTTGAATCAGTTCAGCAAGCTGCAAAAGAATTACAATATCACATTAAACAGGCATCAGGGGCTGAACTTGAGATCATATCCGAAAGCAACATAAAAGCAACCTGCTTGAATAAGATTTTTCTTGGTAATTGCACCGAACTTCAAAAAAAAGGAATTTCAACAGGGAAATTTGCTCGGAATGGTTTTCTAATCAAGAAAGATTGTAGAAATCTGTTCATGGCGGGTAATGACACTGCCGGCAACTGGCTGGATGGCAAAACGAGCGTTGGGACCCTGTTTGCTGTCTATGAATTTCTGGATCAGAAAATTGGTGTTAGATGGTTATGGCCGGGCAAATCGGGAGAAGTAATACCGCAAATACTTGATATTGATATCGAAGACCTTGACATACTTGTTACGCTGCCTATTCTGCATTCTCATTGGCGAACCGACTCAAAATGGCTTATAGGCAATGAAGGATGGCATAATCTTGAAATCCGTAATCAATTTTTTCATGACCAGCAGGTCTGGCTGCGGCGACATCGTTTTGGGTCTGCGCTAAATTGTCCCCATGCATTTACAGAATACTGGCGGCGTTTTGGCGGCATTCATCCCGAGTATTTTAATATGCTTCCAGACGGAACACGTCGCCCCGACCCGCTTTATTTCGATGGCGCAGGGGATATAGTAAGTATGTGTGCTGCCGAGCCGGTTTTGTGGAAACAAATTGTAGAGGATTGGAAATCAAAACGAACCGAGGACAATCCCTACCTAAACGCAAATGAAAATGATACATTTGGTAAGTGTGTCGACCGAAAGTGTATGGCCTGGGATGTGCAAGGTCCCGGCTTGACCATTCCGTGGAATAAAAGATTTGAATATGCCAAGAAAGCTTTTGAAAACGGCGAAGATAACTGGCACCGACATCTTGGGTCGCTTTCAGACCGATATGCAAAATATTATCTTGCTGTGCAGAAATTAGCCGAAGAAATTGATCCTGAAGCGGTTGTAATCGGGTTGATTTACGCAAATTATTCAGAGCCTCCGATTGAAACTAAGTTAAACGAAAGAATCATTCTTAGATTCTGCCCATCGATTATGTTTCCGTGGACAAAAAAGAAAGAGCAGATGTTTTATGAATACTGGAGCAAATGGTCTGCTACCGGAGCAAGATTGTTTTTGCGCCCGAATTACACAATGGATGGCCATTGCTTTCCGATTTTTTATGCCCGCAAGTATAGTAAGGCATTTTCCTACGCAATGGAACATGGTATGATTGCCACAGATTACGATTCGCTCACGGGCCAATATTCAACTCAAGGCCCTTCGCTTTATATGGTGGCAAGGAACAACCGCTATGGCCTGAGAAGTTCGGAGCATATACTTGAAGAATTCTATGATGCCTTTGGCCCGGCCAAAGACGCGGCCAGGAAATACTTTGAATTCTGGGAACAGGTCTCTGATAACGTTACCGATGAAATGCTCAGCAATTCTGAAGTTAAAGAGAATACGCCTGAAGGCGGGCATTGGTCAAGGTTCTACATGGTGGCAAATAGAATTTTTACCTCTGAAGTTATGAATAAAGGTTTTCTCATTATAGAACAGGCGAAAAATATTGTTGAAGGTGCAGATATTATTTATCGGGAGCGTGTGGCTTTTTTGGAAAAAGGGTTAAAGAATGCCAAGCTAACCCTTGATATGCAAGCAGCTCGAAGCAAAGGTGAGCAAACAGGTGATATGACTGAATACAACAGGACTGCTAAAGAACTAAATGATTATAGAAGCAGAGCTGAAGGTGATTACATTGCGAATATGGGTTATCTTGCCTGGGCTGAAAAACGGAAATTCAGCTGGATGATAGTGTAGAAAGAGGTCGCAGGTTCATATCGGGGTAAAAACATCGGCGCAAAAAGAGATAACTTCCTGTCAGACAAGAAGTTATCTCCAGAATTCTATAGCGGGGACAGGATTCGAACCTGCGACCTCCGGGTTATGAGCCCGACGAGCTACCAGACTGCTCTACCCCGCAGCTAAGTATTTTACATTAAAATAACACAAACATATTTTGCTTTCAATAACCCCTTTACAAATTCCGGCGAATTTCTTCTGCAATCTTATCCATCTTGCCAGGCGGGTATTTATACGCCGGCCACCGGTTAAACACGCCATCATTGGCATTCCGCGGGATTATATGAAAATGTAAATGCCCCACCAACTGCCCCGCCGACCGACCATTGTTACACAGCACATTGTAACCATCGCAATCCATCGCCTTGACAACCGCTTTGGCAATATTTCCCATACACCCCCCTATTTCTCCCAGCAAATCCGCTGGACACTCATGCAATCTCTCGAAATGTTCTTTGGTCACAACTAATGTGTGCCCGTCGCTTATCGGGACAATATCCATAAATGATAAAATCTTGTCATTCTCGAAAATCTTTGCAGCAGGCACCTCACCCGCTATGATTTTACAGAATATACACTTCGTGTTCATTCACACGTCCTTACTATTATCCTGCACTCTACTCTTTGCCGCCCTGCTCCTCTGTACTATCGGCGACAGAACCGGCTTCTGTATCTTTAACCTCGACCGTATCCTGCTCATCTACAACTTCAACTTCCGCTGCTTCCTTGGCAACCTTGGTTGTTTTCTTGCTCTTCTTCCTGCCGGAGCCCTTCTTGCCGGACTTGCCCGAACCTTCTTCAACCCCCGTACTCTGCCCCACAAGCTGCAACAAAACCACCTGCCCGTTATCACCCAGCCGCCTCTGCGGAAGCTTGATTATTCTCGTATATCCGCCTTTGCGATCAAGGTATCGAGGTCCAAGCTCACTGAACAGCTTCCCAATTATCGTCCCGCTCTTGACCTCTTTACCGTCCTTATCGCCCACTATGTCACGGTTACCAAGCATGGAAATCGCCTGCCGTCTTGCCGCAAGTGTACCTTTCTTTGCCAGCGTAATCATCTTCTCGGCAAATGGCCGAACTTCTTTTGCTTTCGTTATCGTCGTCGAAACTGTTTCATGCTCGAAAAGCGATGATACCAGATTTCGTCGCATCGCCAGACGATGTGAACTCGTTCTGCTTAACTTACGCCCTGCTACTCGATGCCGCATATACCCAAATCCTTCTTGCTGACCAACAAAACCTAAATTTCAGTCATACCCAAAGACAATCCTATATCACTGAATTTCCGCTTGACTTCCCGAAGACTTGTCTTGCCGAAGCTTCGAATCTTCAGAAGATCCGCTTCTGTCATCTTTGCCAGCTCCCGCACCGTTGATATCTTCGCAGATTCTAAACAGTTACTTGCCCGAACCGACAAATCCAATTCTTGAACTGACATATTCAGCTTCGCCTCAAGTTCCTCGTCAATACCAGGCTCTTTAACCTCTTCAGGACCAATCAGCTCCTCCTCAATAGTCTCTTCGCCAAGCTCAAAGTACTGTACAAACGGATTAATGTGTTTACGCAATATCTTCGCCGCTTCAACAAGAGCCATCTCCGGTGTCACTGTACCATTCGTCCAGACTTCAAGAATCAGCCGGTCATAATTCGTCTTCTGCCCGACACGTGTATCCTCAGTCTTATACCTCACTCGAATTACAGGAGAAAACACCGCGTCAACCAGTATCCTCCCCGTTTCATGTTCAAACCGATCCTCTTCGGCAATACGTTCTGAAGCAGGTGAATAACCACGACCATTCTCAACAACCATCTCCATTTCAAAGTGCACATCCTTTGTCAGCGTTACCAGGACTAAATCCTTGTTGATCACCTCTATCGCCGGATCTGCCACAATCTGCTCAACCGTCACCGCTCCGGCTTTATCAGCACTTACCTTCATTGTCTTCGGCTCATCGCCCTGAAGACGCACCACAAGACTCTTGACGTTGAGTACAATCTCTGTAACGTCTTCCATCACCCCGTCGATCGATGTAAATTCATGATCAACCCCCGCTACCTTGATCGACGTAGTCGCGCTGCCTTCAAGCGAAGAAAGCAGAACACGCCTCAAACTGTTCCCGATCGTCGTGCCGAAACCACGTTCAAACGGCTCAATATAAAACCGCCCATAAACAGAACTGGAAATCTCATTGTCACGCTTTACGCCCGTCGGCAACTCAAGTCCACGCCAGGTTATTCGCATATTCGGCCTCCTAAATAAATGGCAAATGTTCTCAGCGGCTTCATCGGCCGGCCTAGCGACGACAAACCGCTATCTGTTACCTGCCAATCGTACTGTACATTAAAAACTACCGCGAGCAAAACTCAACTAGCAACTGTTCTTCCACCGGTATCTGGACATCATCCCGGCTGGGCAGACCGACGATCGTCGCTGCCGGTGTACCTCGATCTAGCTGAAGCCAGCTCTGAGCCGTATAATTCGGATTGCTCTCCAGTTGCTCCTTTATCAGCTTCTCGCTTTTCTCAGACCTCTTTACTGTTATTTTATCGCCAACCTTTACCGTATAACCGGCAACATTTACTTTCCGCCCGTTAACGTAAATATGACCGTGCAGGATTAACTGCCGTGCTGCCTTGCGCGATGCAGCAAAATTCAGCTTGTAAACAACGTTATCAAGACGACGCTCAAGCAGAATCAGCAGGGATTCTCCCGTATTACCAGGCATCCGCTCCGCACGCCTGAAGCACAGCATGAACTGCTTGTCCAGAAGACCGTAATACCTCTTGACCTTTTGTTTCTCACGCAAACGAGTGCCATATTCACTGTTCCTGCCTCGCCGCCAGCCGTGCATCCCGGGAGCAAGATTTCGTTCACGCCTCTCGATCTGACATTTTGCTGTCTCGCACTTGATGCCCTTGAGCATCAGCTTCACACCTTCACGACGGCAAAGCTTACAGGATGAACCCACATACCTGCCCATTATCTATTTTATCTCCAAAAATATAGCTCTTCGCCAAACAATCTTTAAACACGTCGTCTCTTCGGAGGCCGACATCCATTATGCGGCAGCGGGGTAACGTCCTCTATCGATGTAATTCGCAGGCCCGCCTGTTCCAAGGCTGATATCGCCGATTCCCTCCCGGATCCCGGACCTTTAACCCTTATCTCAACCTCCCGGACCCCGTTGCGCTGTGCAAGACCTGCGCACTTCTCAGCAGCACGCTGGGCTGCAAAAGGAGTGCTCTTGCGAGAACCTTTGAAACCAACCTGACCCGACGACGCCGAACAAATTGTATCTCCGTCAGGATCGGTTATTGTTATCAGCGTATTATTGAACGTCGCCTTGATATGAACCGTAGCCTTTGCGACACTTCTTCGTATTTTTCTTTTACCGGTCTTCGCCATTCGCCAAATTTCCTCTCATGTCATATTAAACACAACCGACCAAAATGCCCCTATCGTATCTCCTTTACACCCTTCTTGCCCGCTACTGTTTTCTTCTTGCCTTTTCGTGTCCTCGCATTACTCTGTGTCTGCTGCCCGCGAACCGGCAGACCACGACGATGCCGCAAACCTCGATAACACCCAATATCACGTAGCCTCGCTATATCCTGCGCAATCTGGCGACGCAACTGACCCTCAACAACATAGTTACGGTCAATAATCTGCGTCACCCTGCTTACCTCATCTTCCGTAAGTCTACCCGCTTTCAGCGAAGAATCAATCTGCGCCTCTTTCAGAATCTGACCGGACGTATACTTGCCTATGCCGTAAATATACGTCAAAGCTATCAGTATCTGCTTATTATTAGGTACATCTACACCAACTATACGAGGCATATATCCTCCTGTGTTAACTTCCGCACTTAAAACCCGCTAACCTTGTTTCTGTTTATGACGCGGATCTTTGCATATCACTCGCACAACGCCCTTACGACGTATTAACTTGCAATTCTCACATATCCGCTTAACTGAGCTTCGAACCTTCATATTTCACCTGTACCTTCGATCTGCCTGTTCATATTAAATAATCAGTTTCGCAGAACTATCCGTCCACGATTCAAATCATATGGCGACATCTCTACTGTCACCATATCACCGGGAAGAATACGAATAAAATGCATCCGCATCTTGCCCGAAACATGCGCCATTATCCGGTGACCGTTTGCCAACTCAACCCTGAACATGGCATTCGGTAGCGCATCTATTACCTTAGCCTCTATTCTTATCGCATCCCTCTTGGCCATATCACCTTTGCGCTGTTAATACCTCACAGCCGTCCTTCACAACTGCTATCGTATGCTCAAAATGAGCCGAACACTTCTTATCCACAGTTACCACCGTCCAGCCGTCCTGCAGCGTCCGAACATCGCTGACACCTATATTAACCATCGGCTCAATCGCCAGAATCATGCCCTCCTGAAGCACTATATCGTTCGCCAGTAACTCAGCACTTACAAAATTCGGAATCTTCGGATCTTCCCACATCTCAGTGCCGATCCCATGACCCACAAAATCACGCACAACAGAAAAACCTGCAGACTCAACAAATGCCTGCATCTCACCTGCGATCCTGCTCCACTTAAGCCCCGGTCTGATCCGCTCAATCGCAATATCAAGCATCCGTCTCGTCGCTTCAATCAGTCTTTGTTTCGTATCTTCAAGACAACCTATACCGAAAGTTATTGCTGAATCTCCGCAATAACCGTTCAGCCGCACGCCATAGTCGATGCTCACCACATCGCCCGGCTTCAGCACCACCTTCTCAGAGGGTATCCCGTGGACAACTTCCTCGTTTATCGACGTACAAATCGTCCCAGGAAACTTCTTTCGTGCCGTCGGATTCTTAACACCCTTAAAAAGTGCTTCCACACCGGCCCTGGCAGAGCTTCTTTCTGCAATCCTGTTAAGCTCCGCTGTTGTCATACCTGCCCTGGCTGACTCGCGTAACTCACAAAGAACCTCGGCAACTACGGCACCTGCCTTGCTAAGCAGCTCTATCTCCCGTCGACTCCGAAGCGTTATTGCCATCCTGTCACACACCACACCAAGCTACCAGGCCGCAAGACCACTCAGCCTGTCAAATATCTTTGCCGAAACCTCGTCTACGCCCATACCTGCATCAAAATCCCAGACTTGATAACTACGCCGGTAATACTCAACCACCGCCGCCGTTTCAGCATGGTAAGTCTTCAGCCGGTTCCACACCACCTCGCTCTGGTCATCAGGACGCTGAACAAGCTCTGCTCCGTCAACATCACAGATACCCTCGACCTTAGGTTTCAAAGTCTCAATGTGGTACACCGCCCCGCACTTCGGGCAGCTTCGCCGACCACTCAGCCGAGCCGCTATTACCTTATCATCTATCTTCAAATTCAAAAGAGCGTCTATATTCTCTCCGGAATCACATAACACTTTATCAAGAGCCTTCGCCTGTGCTACCGTACGCGGAAAACCATCAAGTATATAGCCTTTGTTTCCCGCCTTCCTTATCGCACCAGCCATCATCTCAATTATTATGCTGTCCGGAACAAGCTCACCGCTGTCCATATAGCCCTGTGCCTTTCTGCCAAGTTCCGTCTTCTCCGCACGTTCCTGGCGAAGAATATCGCCGCTCGACAGATGAGCTATTCCATACTTTTCAACAATACGCTTACACTGTGTTCCTTTTCCGGCTCCCGGCGGTCCCATCAGGATCACTCTCATCCTCTTACGCCCTTTATGCGCCCACTCTCGCTGAAACCGTCATAATGCCGCATCATCAAACTCGATTCGATCTTCTGAACCAGATCGAGCGACACGCTTATGACAATCAGCAGGCCCGTTCCGCCCAGGTACGCAGTAACCCGCTGGTCTATGTCCAGCCACTGCGACAATACCGTCGGCACTACCGCAATCACCGCAAGAAACGCCGCACCATAGTACGTGATACGAACCATTACCGTCTCAAGATATTCCGCCGTCCGGTGCCCGGGCCGAAGACCGGGAATAAAACTGCCCGCATCCCGAAGACGCTTGGCCATGTCCTTCGGCTGAAACTGAACCGTCGTCCAGAAATAAGCGAATCCAAAAATCAGAAGTATATACAGGACATTATATGTAAACGCGCGTGGAAGAAACGCCGCATAAAGCTGGCTGAAAATCGACGACGTCTTCACCGAACCGACACGCTGTAATTGAGAAAACAGAAGCATCGGAAACTGCATCAGGCTCACAGCAAAAATTATAGGAATCACCCCGCCCGTGTTCAGTCTCAGCGGAAGATAATGCCTCTGACCGCCGTACATCCGCCTGCCGCGCATCTGCTTGGCCTGCTGAATCGGTATACGCCTGTGCCCCTGAGTTATCAGTATCGCACCTGCCACTACAAATATAAATGCCAGAACCAGAAAAATTATCTTGCCGGGGCCATAAGACCCTACCCCCGCACCAACCGTAAAGTCAGCGTTTTGCCAAACCATATGAACCGCCCAGGGCATCCGCGAAACAATGCCCGCCATAATCAGCAGACTTATCCCGTTGCCTATTCCGTATTCATCTATCTGTTCACCCAGCCACATCAGAAACAGCGTCCCTGCTGTCATCCCGACAACACCCATCACCATAGCTGTCCCCTGCATCCCGGGATATGTCAGCCCACCCAGCACCTTCATCGCCATCATCGACTGCAATACACACAGCGGAACCGTCAGGTAACGCGTATATTCCTGTATCTTCTTTTGGCCGCTCGCGCCTTCCTCGCGAAGCTTTTTCAGCGACGGCAAAACCTCACCAAGCAGCATCAGTATAATCGAAGCCGAAATATAAGGCATGATCCCAAGACCGAATAAACTGCTTTGGCTCAGAGTCCCGCCGCTGAACATCTGCATATACTCAGTTATTCTTCCTAGGGCGCTGTCGGCCTCTCTGCTTTGTGCAAGACGCGAAATAGCCTCAACATCAAAACCCGGAACTGGTATATGATACCCAATCCTGTAGATACACAATAGCGCTATCGTAAAAATAACCTTGTTGCGCAGATCAGGAATCTTGAATACATTAATAAACGTTCTTAGCATCTTCAGCTTCCAATCTCTTTCCACGCCACTACTTGAGCCGTCCCGCCACAGCCGGCTATTTTCTGACCAGCCGCTTTGCTGAACTTGTGCGCTAGTACATCCAGCTTCTTCGTCAGCTCCCCCTCACCTAGAATCTTTACCTTGGCTTTCATGTTGGCTACCAAACCCGCCTCGTGAAGCTCGGCTATCCCCACAGTTGTGCCATCAGTAAAGCATCGCTCCAACTGTGAAACGTTAACTATCGAATAACGTGTTGCAAAATTGAAATTGCTGAATCCGCACTTGGGCAGCCTCCGGAATAACGGCATCTGACCGCCCTCGTAAGTCGGACGTGCAAATGATCCCGCCCTGCTGCCGCTGCCCTTGTGACCTCGGCAGGAAGTCTTCCCATGGCCGCTGCCTGTCCCTCGACCAATACGCTTGCGCCTCTTGTGCCCACCTGCAATCGAAGTTATTTCGTGACTTAACATCTCAAATATCACCACCTTTTGACCGCTTCGACTTCAACTCCCCTAAGTTCTTCTACCATCTCTTTGCTGCGTAAACTCAACAGTCCGTTCAGCGTAGCTTTCGCCACATTCTTCGGGCAAGTACTGCCATAAATCTTCGTAAGAACGTCCTGAACACCGGCATATTCCAGCACGGCTCGAGCGCTTGAGCCTGCTATAACTCCCGTGCCGGGGCTTGCCGGAAGCAGACGCACATCCGTCGCTCTGCATTTACCAGACACATGGTGAGGTATCGTACGCCCTGAAAGAGCTATCTTGTGAAGATTCTTCTTCGCTTCCTTCACACCCTTCTCCACTGCCATCGGAACCTCATTCGCCTTGCCGTAACCAAGACCTACCGTACCATGGCGATCACCTACTACAACAAGCGCCGAAAAGCTGAAACGCCTGCCGCCCTTCACCACCTTTGCGTTGCGGAAAACCTTGATCACCGTATCCTCAAGTGGATATTCCTCTTCTCCGCCAAAACTACGGACCCTCTCAACGGGAGCCTCTGCTTGCACTGTCGATTTTAACGATTCCTCTGCCAATCTACTGTCTCCAATAGTTTATCTCTTAAAAGACCAGTCCGGATTTCCTCGCCGAATCTGCAAGCGCCTTGACTCTGCCATGATATTTGCACCGACCTCTGTCAAGACAAACCGCATTAATTCCAACCTGCATTGCTTGTTTCGCTATCGCCGCGCCCACCGCCTCCGCTGCCGCCTTATTGCCGCCTTTGCCCCTAAGTTCGTCAGCAAGCACTTTCGACCGCGTACTTGCTGATGCCAGTGTACAACCTGCTCCATCGTCAATAATCTGTGCGTATATGTGCCGGTTCGATCTGAAAACTGACAGTCGCGGACGCTCACCTGTGCCGAATATCCTCTTACGAACATGCAGCTTCCGCCTCATTCTTGTTTTTTTCAATTTCTGACCTTGCATACTAAAAATCCCTGATAAACGCACCAGATCGACTTATGCCGTACCCGATGCAAATGCCTTCCCTACCTTCCGCCTTACAACCTCATCTGCAAACCGAATCCCTTTGCCGTTATAAGGCTCCGGTGGACGAACCTTCCGGACTTCTGCTGCAAACTGGCCCAGAACCTGTTTGTCATAGCCCGAAAACGAAAACTTCGCAGGAACATCGTTACCGCGGGTTGCAGGCACACTGATATTAACCTTCACACTCTTCGGAATCACAAGCTCAGCCGGATGACAGTATCCAACCTGCAGAACAAGCTTACCGCCCTGTTCCTTCACGTTATAACCCGTGCCGTATATCTCCATCTTCTTCTCAAAACCTTTGCTCACACCCGTGATCATATTCGAAATCAAAGACCGCACTGTACCGTGCATCGCCTTGTACGTCCGATCTTCCGGTTTTGGATTCTCAACATATATCTCGTTTTTGCTCGTATCAACCTTCACTGTTATACTCGGTGGACAGTCCAGTTGCAGGCTTCCCTTCGACCCCGAAACTTTCACTGTACAGCCGCTCTGTTCGACCTTCACGCCCGCCGGAATTACTATGACTTTTTTGCCTATACGACTCATTTAGCTCACCGTACAAATCAGTTCACCGCCTATGTTTTCCTTGCGGCATCTTCTGTCACTCATCACACCTTTACTTGTTGATACTACCGCTATCCCAAGACCGCTAAGAACCCTCGGAAGGGCGTCAACCGGGCAATATACCCTTCGACCAGGCTTGCTCTGACGCACCAGTTCGTGAATCACCGCTTCACCATTTGCGCTGTACTTCAGATGAACACGCAGCAAACCCTGCTTGGTCACATCCTCTATCCTGTCATAATCCAGGATATAGCCTTCATCCTTAAGAACTTCCGCCACCCCCTCACAAACTTTCGAGGCCTTCACATTGACCTGCCCCCTCTTGATTCGAACCGCATTGCGAATCCTCGTAAGCATATCGGCTACCGGATCACTAAGACTCATATGCGCTCTGCTCCGTAATTCATATGAAAAAACCTCTCTTTACCTCTTACCAACTGGCCTTCCTCACACCCGGAATCTTACCCTCATTTGCCAGAGTCCTGAAGCAAATCCTGCAAATCTTGAACTTCCGATATACCGCGTGCGACCTGCCGCACAGCTCGCAGCGTGTATACGACCGCACTCGAAACTTCGGCTGCTTCCTCGATTTATTTATCCAAGCCTTTGTTGCCATCAATTTGCTCCATCTGTTTCTTTACTTCCCATCGCCCTGCGATGGCTCATCCGGAAACCTCTCACTCTTCCCGCAGCGGCATTCCGAACAAACGCAGCATCTCTTTACCCTCTTCGTCCGTCCGGGCCGTTGTCACAAACGTTATATCCATCCCCTGCGGCACTTCAATCTCCACAGGATTCACTTCAGGAAATACACTCTGTTCCGTAAGCCCCATCGAGTAATTGCCCCTGCCGTCAAAACCCTTCGGATTCAATCCACGAAAATCACGTACGCGAGGTATCGCCAGACTCACCAGCCGGTCCATAAACTCGTACATCCGCTTTTTTCGAAGTGTCACTTTGCATCCTATCGCCATTCCCTCGCGAAGTTTGAAGTTGGACACACTCTTCTTGGCCTTACATATCAGCGGTTTCTGACCGGTAATCATCGTTATCGCTTTAATCGCTTCATCCAGGTGTTTTTTCTCAGCTACCGCCTTGCCGACACCCATTGACACGACAATCTTCTCCAGCTTCGGAACCCCCATCGCGCTCGAATAACCAAAACGCTTCTTAAGCTGTGGTACTACCTGCAAATGGTATATATCTTCAAAACGTGCCATATCCACACCAATGTTATACTTTCCTGATTACGCCTATTTCGGTCCCGTCAAGCGCCACTCGCTTCTTGCCTCCGTCTTTGCTATACTCAAAGCGAACACGAGTACCCGAAGAGCTTTTCGGGTTCACCGGCAGAACGTTGCTTATATCCACCGGCTGCTCAACAAGTATCCTGCCGCCCTGTGGCGCCTTTGCAGATGGACGAACATGTTTATGTTTCCGGTTATGCCCCTCTATCACAACCTTGCCCTTCTTGCGAAGAACACGCATAACTCTCCCAGTAGCGCCCTTATGCTCACCAGCTATTATCTGAACCGTATCACCTTTTTTCACATGTATAGCCATACTGCCGTCTCTAATTAAACTACTTCACTCGCCAGAGATATAATCTTCATGAAATTCTTCTCTCGCAGCTCCCGGGCAACTGCACCGAATATGCGGGTGCCTATCGGATTCTGCTCAGCGTCAATCATCACCGCTGCATTGCTGTCGAACCGAACGTAACTGCCGTCTGACCGCTTCACAGGGCTTCTCGTGCGTATTATCACGCAGCGATGCACCTTCTTGTCGTCCAGCTGGCAGCTTGGCAGTGATTTCTTGATCGCAACACAAACTACATCCCCCACCGTCGCCTTCGGTCGGCTGAAATTACCGCTGGAGCTGCTCTTACCGAGAACCTTGATACATTGCGCAACCTTCACGCCGCTGTTATCGGCGATTATTAACATCGTTTCTTGCTGAATCAACTGCCTGACCCTTATATCTCGCTACTCTGCGACCGCTTTTCCAAGAATCCTGACCAGACGCCAGCTCTTTGTCTTGCTGATCGGCCGGCATTCCACTACTTCAACCGTATCACCAACTGCCGCTGCATTCTCAGGATCATGAACACCAAGCTTGGTTGTCCGCCTGATATACTTACCATATTTGCGGTGCTTCAGCAGGTATTCTATCGCCACCCGGATACTTTTGTCTCCGCTGCGGCTTACCACAACACCGCTTCTTGTTTTTTGCTCTTTCACATTTGCCATGACTTCTTACTGGTCCTTCGATTGCCTCTCTCTTATTACCGTCTTGATCCGAGCAATATCATGCCGTATATTATGAGCCAGTTGCGTATTCTCAACATTTTCCGTCACACTCTGGGTACGCAAATCAAACAACTGACGTTCAAGCTCATTCAGCCTGCCTTCAAGCTCATCCGGATTCATCTCTCGTATCTCTGATGCCTTCACTGAATCTTACCTCCGCTTTTACAATGCGTGCCTGCGAAACACAAATCTGCACCTGACCGGCATTTTATGCGCAACCCGAAGAAGCGCCTCCTTGGCTACATCCTCTGTCACCCCGCCGATCTCGAACATTATTGTCCCAGGTCTCACGCACGCCGCCCAGAAGGCAATTTCGCCTTTACCTTTGCCCATACGCGTCTCAAGAGGTTTCGCACTGACTGACTTGTGCGGAAAAATTCTAATATAAACCCTTCCTTCACGATGAAGAAAGTGCGTCGCTGCAACTCTGCCGGCCTCTATCTGCCTGCCGGTTAGCCAGCTCATCTCAAGAGACTGCAGCCCGTATTCACCAAATGCCACAAAGTTGCTGCGAGTGGCATTGCCTTTCATTCTGCCTCGCTGATTCTTGCGGTACTTTACTCTTTTCGGCATTAACGCCATTCTTATGACCTCTTACAAAAAATCACTTATTACCCCTGCTCTCTGCTCTCCGACGACTTGCTCCTTCTCGAACCTGATCGAGATGTCCTGCCCCCTCCGCTCGCACCTCGCGACTCCCCTCTGCCACCTCGCCGCGCCTGCATTCGCCGGGGTCTGCTAGATACAATCTGCTCTTCTCCGAATTTACCCTTGTAAATCCACACCTTAATACCAACACAGCCGTATGTCGTAAACGATGTCGCCGTACCATAATCAACATTCGCATCAAGCATCTGAAGAGGAATACTGCCAAGCTTCTGGGTCTCACACCTGGCCATCTCTGACCCTGCCAGCCGACCGGAACAGATAATCTTAACTCCTTTAGCACCGGCATTTATCGCTGACTCACAATGCGTCTTCATCGCCCGCCTGAATGATGCTCGCTTCGCCAGCTGTTCAGCAAGACCCTCGGCTACCAGCTTTGCATCAAGAGCTGGCTCCTTGATCTCTATCACATTCACCGCTATCTTGCGGTCAATCAGCTCTTCAAGCTCCTCACGAAGCTTGTCAACTTCCGCTCCTCGCGGACCAATCACCATACCAGGACGCGCCGTATGAAGCGTCACCTTCACCTCGTTCCGTGTTCGCGCAATTGATACCTTGGCTACAGCTGCATAAGGAGGCTGACGGTTAAATTTGCGGTCTATAAAATTGCGAATGCGCTGGTCCTCGACAAGAAATTCGCCATAATTACCCTTGGGGGCATACCACGTACTCTGCCAATCGAGCGTTATACCCGTCCGAAAACCTATTGGCGATGTCTTTTGACCCATAACTATTCCTCTGTCACCGTTATATGTATATGGCTCGCAGTCTTGCGAATCGGATGGGCACGACCACGGTCTTTCGGAATCCACCGCTTGGTGCCAAGACGAATACCTGCATCGTCAACACGCGCCTCACTTACATACAGGCTTTCAACATCCGCCTCCTGCTCGTCTGCATCGGCAATAGCACATTTTAATACCTTGCTCACCATCTCCGCCGCACGCTTCCGGGTAAATTTTAACGTATCAATCGCCTCTTGAACCCCCTTACCCGCTATCAACTGCGTTACAAGCCTTGCCTTCCTGGCGGAAATCGGTGCATATTTACAGCTTGACCGCCACTCTGATAAATCCCTGACACCAACGCCCAGAGCATCTGCCAGGCGCTCAACATCCGCACTCCGGACAGCAGGCTTGAATTGCCCGTGCTGCCAGTTCTTTATCGCTGTAGCCGCTTTGCCCTTATCCAGGCCGCCCCGAACAAGCTGACCCGCCAGCTCATCCGTGCTCACCTGGTTCCTCGCACAAATTTCTCTGAATTTACCGCTGCTTAGCATAAAAAACCTTAATCAACAAAACTCGTCGACCTTACTTCTTACTCCCGGCATGTCCTTTGAAAGTACGGGTCGGCGAAAACTCGCCAAGCTTATGACCTACCATATCCTCACTCACGAATACCTTGTGAAACATCTTGCCGTTGTGAACCATAAACGTAAAACCCACAAACTCCGGAACTATCGTACACCGACGTGCCCACGTCTTGATCGGTTCACGACTGCCGCTGTCAATCTGCCTGCTGACCTTCTCAAACACCTTCGCATCGACATATGGGCCTTTTTTAAGAGACCGTCCCATTAATATCCCTCATTTTCTCAACTACAATACTAGTTGACCTGATCGCACATTCTTCCGACGACGAATTATCCGCTTCCTGCTCGGATTACGCGGATTACGCGTCTTGCCGCCTTTTGCCGGAACTCCCGTTGGAGAACATGGATGACGACCGCCGTTGGATCGGCCTTCACCGCCGCCAAGCGGATGGTCAACTGGATTCATCGCTTTGCCTCGTGTATGAGGCCGGCGACCCATATGGCGTTTCCGGCCGGCTTTGCCTATCTTGATATTCTGATAATCGCCATTGCTCAATTGTCCGATAGTAGCACGGCATTCTCTGCGAACCATCCGCATTTCACCGCTCGGCAGCACAAATGTCACCCAGTCGCCTTCTTTTGCCATCACACGGGCAACACCACCGGCACTGCGAACCAGTTTGCCCCCCTGGCCCGCTGTCATCTCTATATTATGAACCTCAACCCCAACAGGTATTGACGACAGAGGCATCGAATTGCCCACTCTCGGTTCAACACGCATTCCGCTCTCAATAACATCTCCGGACTTGATACCCTGCGGAGCAAGTATATATCGTTTCTCACCGTCAGCGTAATGCACCAGCGAAATAAAACAGTTCCGATTAGGATCGTACTCCACTGTTGCAACCTTCGCCGCAATTCCGTCCTTGTTACGCTTAAAGTCGATAATCCGGTAAAGCCGCCGTGCACCGCCGCCGCGAAACCTCGACGTCGTTACTCCATAGTGATTGCGCCCGCCGTGCTTCTTGATCCGTTTGCACAGAGACTTCTCCGCCCTGGCCGTCGTAAGCTCTGAGTAGTCGTTCACCGATGCGTTTCGCCGACCTGATGTCGTTGGGTTATATATTCGAATACCCATAATCGCCGCCTGTCAAATCCTAAAACAAATCAATGTGATAATCTTTACCAAGAACTACTGTTGCCTTCTTCCAGTTCGCTGTACGACCGAAAGACCTGCCGCGCCTGCGAGGCTTCCCCTTCCGATTCGCTGTACGAACCTCACGAACCTTCACGCTATAAAGACGCTCAATTGCATCCTTTATCTGAACCTTATTCGCCTTCCTGTTTACCTCGAAAGAGTACGCACTGCGAGTATTTGCAAAATGGGTGCTCTGCTCTGTTATCAAAGGCCTTATTATTACCTGGTAATCATCCACCTTTTTGCCCATTCGCTTAGTTACTATTGCCCTTATTCACGAGACGCATAAACGCCTCTTTTGTAAACAGCATCCACTGCCGTCCGCAGATGTCTCCGGCATTCAGATCGCAAACATTCATCACCTCTACCTTCGGAACATTTCTCGCAGACAGATATAAATTCCTTTCACGCTCCTCAACCGCCACAAGACAACTGCGATTAATCTTCAGATTATTAAGAGTCGTCACAAACTCCTTGGTTCTCGCCCTCTCGAACTTCAAATCCTCAACCAGAACCACCCTCTCACTCAGAAGCTTCGCAAGTATCGCTGAATCCCTCGCTAGACGCCTCTGCTTTTTAGGCATCCTCTGACTGAAATCACGCGCTTGTTTTGCAAACGCCACGCCCCCGCCGCGACGAATCACCGTACGACGCGTACCCATACGGGCGTTACCAGTACCCTTTTGACGATACAATTTCCTGGTCGACCCGGCCACCATGCCTCTGCTGCGCGTAGCTGCCGTACCAACTCGCTTGTTCGCCTGGTACATCACTATAGCCTGCTTCAAAAGCGGATAACGAACTGTCCCTCCGAACACCGCCTCGTCAACCTGGACGCTGTCAACCTTATTACCGTCTCTGTCTAATACCGATAAAGCTATCATTCCGAATCGTTCCGACTGCTTCTGTAAACTACTTCTTCTTCGACTGACGAACAATTACATAACCGTCCGGCGGCCCTGCTACTGCACCTTTTATAACCAGCAGATTCCGCTGCTCATCTATACTCACTAACTGATGGTTCTTTGTCGTAACCTTTACATGACCCGCGCGACCTGCCATCCGCTTGCCCTTCTTAACGTTCCCGCCGTGGCCCCGATCGCTCGCATGGCTGCTTATCGAACCGGATGAACGGTGCTTGCGCTCCGTCCCGTGAGACGATGGAAAGCCCTTGAAACCATGACGTTTCATCACACCGGTAAAACCTTTTCCTTTGCTCGTTCCGGTTACATCCACGTATTTGACTTCTGAAAATACCGACACCGTTACATCAATACCAGCCGAATATCCCGCTTCAGCATCACCATCAAATCGCATCTCACGCAACAGCCTCATCGGCACACTGCCTGCCTTTGATGTATGACCAGCCGCCGGTTTCGTGCGACGGGATTTTTTAACTTCATCATAACCAAGCTGTACCGCATTATAGCCGTCTACTTCAGAACTCTTGACCTGAATCACCTTGCACGGACCTGCAGAAATCACCGTAACCGGAATAATCCGGCCGCTCTCGTCATAAACTTGAGTCATTCCAACTTTTTTCCCAAGTAGCATTACCATCGATAATTCACCTTATCTGCTCCGCAGCGATTCAAATAAAAAACATGCCTCCTCAGCATGTTCTATATACTACTCCGACAACCTTATGCCTTTATCTTGACAAAAACGCCCGCAGGCACAACCAGCCGGTTCAGAGCTTCGACTGTACGGGCATTCGCTTCATAGATGTCTATCAAACGCTTGTGCGTCCGCATCTCGAACTGCTCACGCGATTTCTTATCTATGTGAGGACTTCGCAGCACTGTATACCTCTCAATACGCGTAGGAAGAGGAACAGGACCGCTCACACGCGCATTCGTCCGACGCGCATGATCTACGATCTCCTTGGCAGAAGCATCAAGAGCACGATGATCATACGCTTCCATACGGATACGAATTCGTTCGGTCTGAACCGCCATGACTCTCCCTTTTTATCAGCTACCTAAACGTCCGATAAATAATGGCTTGCCATTTGCATAAGATTCGCAAAAATAACAACTAATACCAAAAAAACAAGGCAAAAAAACTAAAATTTCCACACTTTACAATACTAATGTGATTTTTTGATACTGGCAGGAAAGGTAACGTGTACGACCTTCCTTCACATCTACCCATCCGGCTTAAGCAGGCACCTCAACTTGCGACACCTGCTGCACCATACGACGGGTACTATTTCACAGCCGTCCTTGTGTCAATAATGATATGCTCCAGCCCAACTCGATACGCACACCGCTCCGCAGCATGCTCGCTCCGGCCGCTAAAAAACTTGCTTTTACCACACAAATATTATCTCGTCAAGAAAATGTTGATAAAATTTTTTCTGAAATTTGCTCCGGCACCCGCTGGTAATGTGAAGGCTCCATCGCAAACGTGCCCCGTCCCCGTGTAAGACCCCGGATCTCACTCGAATACCCGAACATCTCACCCAGCGGAACTCGCACATCAAGCACACGCATGTGTCCATGCGGGCGGGAATCAAAAATCTCTCCTCGCTTGCTTACAAGGCTCCCCTGCACTGCGCCGTAATTCTCCTCAGGGATAACAACTTGAACTCGCATTATCGGCTCCAGAAGAATTGCATGAGCCTTTTTTATCGCCTCATTGGTCGCTATCGCCGCTGCACGTTCAAACGCAATTTCAGACGAATCCACAGAATGATATGACCCGTCAAGCAACGTAACTTTAACTCCCACAAGAGGATAACCACCGAGAGGACCGCTGCTCAATGCATCATAAACCCCCTCTTCCACACCCCCAATATACTCCTTCGGCACCGCCCCGCCTACTACCGAGTTCTCAAACTGGTTCGTCTTATTATATTGACCATTTTCATCCAAAAATGACTCAACACGCACAACCACATGCCCATACTGACCACGACCCCCGCTCTGCTGGACAAACCTACCTTCGCTCTCTCCAACTTCCGTTATAGTTTCTTTATACGCCACACGCGGCTTACCTACCCGCACACCTACCTTCAGGTCACGAACAAGACGATGCTCCAGAACCTCAAGATGAAGTTCTCCCATGCCGCTGATTATCGTTTCCCCCGTCTCGCTGTTATATCTGCTGCTGAACGTAGGATCCTCACGCCGAAGTAGCGAAAGCGCCGCTGACAGTTTCTCCCGATCCCCGCTTGTCCGGGGTTCGATCGACATGTCAATCACCGCCTCCGGAAACTTTATTCTTTCCAGAATAACCGGATTGCGAGTGTCGCAAATCGTATCGCCCGTATAGCTGTTCTTCAGACCCACAACAGCTACAATATCGCCTGCACTTGCGTAATCCAGAAGCCTGCGTGACTCGGCATGCATCTCAAAAATACGCGTAATATTCTCTTTGCCCCCCCTGCTTGAATTCAGAACCCGGCTGCCCGACTTCAAAACACCACGGTAAATCCGCAAAAAATTCAAATCCCCATGCTGATCGCTGGTTATCTTGAAGACCATCGCAACAAGACTACCGCCCCGATCACATTTTACCATTACCTCCTCTTCCTCCTTGCCCAGCTTATGTCCCTTGGCAGCAGGCCTGTCAACCGGAGAAGGAAGATATGCCACTACTCCATCAAGAAGCCTCTGAACTCCTATATACTTCAACGCTGAGCCGACAAACACCGGGTTAATACGTGCAGCAACCGTTCCTTTGCGAATCACTCGGCGAAGCATTTCCACTACCATCGGACCATCATCCATAAACGCCTCTGCCAGTTCATCATCCATATCCGCCATCGACTCGATCATTATCTCTCGCCAGTGTTTCGCTTCCTCCATATATTTCCGCGGAATTTCACATTCGTCATACCTCGCCCCTAGTACCTCAGGCTTATAGAAAACTGCCTTCATCTCAACCAGATCAATCAGACCCTCGAATCCGCTTTCTGCACCTATCGGAATCTGAAGTGCAACCGGATTTGCAACCAGTTTGTCACGGATACTCTCTACCGTCATCTCAAAGTCAGCGCCGACTTTATCCATCTTGTTTACAAAACAAAGACATGCTAGACTGTATTTCCTGCCCTGACGCCACACCGTCTCCGTCTGTGCCTGAACCCCCTCGCTTGCGTCAAACACTGCAACCGCTCCGTCAAGAACCCGAAGCGATCTTTCCACCTCCGCTGTAAAATCAACGTGCCCCGGCGTATCTATCAGGTTAATAACAGATTCCTTCCACGGACACCGTGTCGCAGCAGACGTTATCGTAATACCGCGCTGTTGTTCCTCCTCCAGGTAATCCATCGTTGTCGTCCCCTCATGCACCTCCCCCATCTTGTATATCTTCCCCGTATAATAAAGCACACGCTCCGTAACCGTCGTCTTGCCGGCATCAATATGCGCCATTATACCGATATTACGCAACTTTTTCAGATCCTCCGGCATACACCACCTTTCACTTCAAATAGAAAAACTGCCACGGCCTCATATGAAACCGTGGCAGTTTTCAACTCCTGTATTACCACGCAAAATGCGCAAATGCCTTATTCGCCTCTGCCATCCTGTGAATGTTCTCACGCGTCGTCATCGCCCCTCCCGTATTCTTATAAGCATCCATCAGCTCCGACGCAAGACGCTCGCTCATCGGCTTGCCTTTTTTCGCCCGTGCCGCCTGAATAATCCAGCGAATCGCAAGCGACTGGCGACGCCTGGGATTCACCTGCATCGGAACTTGGTAGCTCGCACCTCCAACTCGCTTACTGCGAACTTCTATCATGGGCTTTACGTTATTCACCGCCTTCTCGAAAATTTCATAAACTGACACGTCCTTGACATTCTTGGATATTATTGCCATTGCGTCAGCAAATACTCTCTGAGCAACGCTCTTCTTGCCCTGCTGCATCAGGCAATTAACAAACTTGCTCACAAGCTTGCTGCCGTGAACAGGATCCGGCTTCAGCTGGTCTCCTGATGCCGTAAATCTCTTCGCCATTTTATGCCTTTCTGTCTTTCTTCAAATACTTTACAAAAGCTGCGCTGCCGATTTATTGTTTGGCTCCATATTTACTCCGGCCTTGCTTGCGCCCAGATACTCCTGCTGCATCAAGTACACCGCGAACTATGTGATAACGAACACCCGGAAGGTCGCGAACTCTGCCACCACGAATCAGCACTGTGCTGTGCTCTTGCAGGTTGTGGTCAATACCAGGTATGTACGCCGTCACTTCCTCGCCGTTTGTCAGTCGAACACGCGCTATCTTTCGAAGAGCTGAGTTCGGCTTCTTCGGAGTCTGTGTACGAACAATAAGACAAACACCCCGCTTCTGCGGACTGCCCGAAATATCCGATTTCCGCTTCCTGCCTTTGCCCTTTGCTCGGGCCTTTCTAACTAACTGATTTATCGTCGGCATACTATCTCCAAATTCATTCAAAAAAACATCATTCCAGCCCCAACGCTTCCTTAACTGCCGCCTCCGCAAGTGCTTCGGCGTCCTTGGCTTCTTTAAGTTCGGAAAGCTCTTCTGGCAGCGGCGCTTTCACCATGTGTTTCACCTTCATTTCAAGATGCGGCCGGAACGCCGTACCTGCCGGAATCAGATGTCCCAGAATCACATTCTCTTTTAAACCTGATAAAATATCTATTTTACCCGCTAATGATGCCCCCGTCAATACCTTCGTTGTCTCCTGAAAACTCGCAGCAGATATAAAGCTGTCCGACTGCAGCGATGCCTTTGTTATGCCAAGAAGCAGCGTTTTGGCAGTCGCCGGACGTGGCTTGCGGCCCTTTGCAACCTCACCACTAAGCTGCTCAACCTTCTCATTCATCCTCTCAAGTTCACCCCTGCTTACTATGTCACCAGCCTTCACCTCGCTGACATCCCCAGCCTCAGCAATCTTAAGGCTCTTGGAAAGCTCCTCGTTCACCTTGCGGAACACGTACTTATCAACCACCTCCCCTGGAAGAAATGAACTGTCTCCCACCGATTCAATCTCAACCTTGCGCATCATCTGGGATATTATTATCTCTATGTGTTTCTCGTTGATCGTAACATTCTGTGAGCGATAAACGTTCTGAACTTCCGTCAGAAGATACCGCTGAAGCGCCTCCTCCCCTTTGATCCGGAGAATATCATGAGGTACCAGCGGCCCGTCCGTCAACGCATCACCCGCCTCAACAACATCTCCCGTGTGAAAGTTCAGATGCCGGTCACGCGGAACATGATGGTCTTTCTCCATGTGTTCGCTTCGAACCGTAATCGTCATCTTCCCGCGCCTCTTATCACTCTTCAGTTCAACACGACCGCTGATCTCTGCCATCGCCGCAGGCTCCTTCGGCTTCCGTGCCTCGAAAATCTCAGTTATTCGCGGAAGACCTCCTGTAATATCCTGCGTCCCTCCTGTACCGCGAGGCTGACGCGCCAGAAGTTCACCTGCCTGTACTGTCTGACCTTCGTTAACCTCTATTCTCGCCTTCGCCGGCAGATAGTGAACATCAAGAATCTTGCCTTCACTGTCTTCAATGATAATCTGTGGATGCTTATCTCCCTTGTGCTCTATAACTACAGGCCGACCAGCCTGACCACGACGCTCCTCTTCAATCCGAATTGTTTCACCCTCTATCACATCCACAAAGCGAATGGTACCGCCAATTTCCGCTAGAATCGGCGTCCGGTGCGGGTCCCACTCAAACAGCTTTGTTCCCGCTTTCACTTCCTGTCCGTCTTCAACTATAACAATCGCACCATAAGGAACCTTGAACCGTTCAAGTTCCCTGTCCTTCTCGTCCAGCAAAAGCATCTCACCGCTGCGCTTCAACGCCGTTCGCTGGCTCTTACCCCCCTCAAGTTCGACTTTCACTACATTTATGTCCCGATAAGTAATTTTGCCCTTCTGCGGAGCCTTACGTTCTCGCTCCAGAACCGATATCTCCGCAATACCACCCGTGTGAAACGTACGCATCGTAAGCTGAGTACCTGGCTCACCAATCGACTGCGCCGCGATAATCCCTGCCGCCAGACCCTCTTCAACCTGCCGGCTCGTGCTCAGATCCCACCCGTAACATTTCGCACAGATACCCTGCGGCGTATCACATGTTAAAGGGCTTCTCACGCGAATCGAGTCAAGACCAAGCTGCTCAATCTTGCTCGCTGACTCCGGTTTGATTATTTCATTCTCCCGGACAATCATCTCATCTGTGATCGGATTGCGAATATTGTCACGCGCCGTCCTGCCGATTATCAGCTCGCTAAGCGGCAGATCAACAATGTCGCCCTTGTAAACAGTACTCTTTGTAATACCCTGCAGAGTCCCGCAATCGTATTCCATCACTATCACGTTCTGAGCAACATCCGCCAGCTTCCGTGTCAGATAACCGGAATCCGCCGTCTTAAGAGCTGTATCCGCCAGACCCTTCCGGGCGCCGTGTGTTGAGCTGAAATACTCAAGAACATTTAAACCCTCACGGAAGTTCGACTTGATCGGTGTCTCGATAATCTCCCCGCTCGGCTTGGCCATCAACGCGCGCATGCCTGCAAGCTGCTGAATCTGATCTACACTGCCCCGGGCCCCTGAATCCGACATCAGGAATATCGGGTTCAGATAAGGACGACCATCACGCTTATCTTCCTTCAACGCTCGCATCATTTCTTTCGTCACAGCAACACGGGCATGAGTCCATGCATCTATTATCTGGTTATACCGCTCACCTTCCGTTAAAACACCGTGAGTATAGTTCTTTTCAATCTTATCAACTTTCTCCTGCGTGTTGTCGATAATCTCTTGCTTCTCAGGCGGAATACGCAGATCTAAAAGACCAAAGCTCAAACCTGCCAGCGTCGCCTGCTTGAAACCAAGTTCCTTGATATCATCAAGAAGATCGATCGTCGCCCCCGTACCCATAATATCCTCACATTCGCTTATCACCCGGCTCAATTGCTTCTGAGCCATTATCATATTGTAGAAAGGCATCTCAGCCGCAAGTATATCGTTGAATATGCACCTGCCCACATTCGTCTCGATCAAACCGCCGTCCGACTCACCATGTTCATCAACTATCCGACAACCCTTCTTGAACCTCACCTTGATCGCCGCATGAATCCCGATCTTGCCCATTTCATACGCGGTTATCGCTTCCATCGCGTCTTTGAAAACCATGCCTTCGCCCTTCTCGCCGGGCCTTATACACGTGATAAAGTAATTACCAAGCACAATATCCTGCGATGGCCCCACAATCGGTGAGCCGTTCTGTGGCGTAAATATATTATTCGGAGACAGCATCAGAACATGCGCTTCTACCTGGGCCTCGATGCTCAGTGGCAGATGAACCGCCATCTGGTCGCCGTCAAAGTCCGCGTTGAACCCCTTGCACACAAGCGGATGAAGCATTATCGCGTTGCCTTCCACAAGAACTGGCTCAAATGCCTGAATACCCATCCTATGTAACGTAGGCGCCCGGTTCAGCAGCACCGGGTGCTGATGAATCACGTCTTCCAGAATATCCCATACCTGCTCGTCGCGACGCTCAAGCATCCGTTTGGCACTCTTGATTGTGTCCGCAAGACCACGGTTCTTCAGCTCTCGAATTATAAAAGGCTGATAAAGCTCAAGCGCAATCTTCTTCGGAAGACCGCACTGGTGAAGTTTCAGATGTGGACCGATCACGATCACCGAACGCGCAGAATAATCAACACGCTTGCCCAGAAGGTTCTCACGAAACCGCCCCTGCTTGCCCTTGATCATATCTGTCAGACTCTTCAAAGGCCGGTTGTTGCTCCCCAGAACAGGCCGCCTGCAGCGACCGTTGTCTAAAAGTGAATCAACCGCTTGCTGAAGCATTCGCTTCTCATTGCGGATAATTACCTCAGGAGCGTTCAGGTCTATCAGCTTTTTCAGACGATTGTTCCGGTTGATAATCCGCCGGTAGAGATCATTAAGATCACTCGTCGCAAAATTCCCGCTCTCAAGAAGCACCAGCGGACGAAGATCAGGAGGTATCACCGGCGCTACGTCCATCACCAGCCATTCCGGCTTGTTGCTGCTGTTGCGAACCATATTCACCGTCTTAAGACGCTTCGCCAGGTCCTTGAGTTTTTGCTTGCTGTTGGTCTGATTGATCGCGTCACGCAACTCTGCACTCAATACCGCCAGGTCAAGATTACAAAGCAGTTCTCGAATCGCCTCGGCGCCCATCGACGCCTTAAATGAACTGCCGTACTTCGAAACCGCATCACGATACTCCTCCTCCGTCAGAAGCTGCTTATACTTCAGCGGACTGGCGCCCGGGTCCGTCACCAGGTAATCCTGGAAATATATAACCTTCTCAAGTGCGCTGGTCTTCATCGCAAGAAGCGTGCCAAGCCGGCTCGGAAGTGACTTGAAAAACCATATGTGAACCACCGGCGCCGCCAGATTTATATGCCCCATCCGCTTGCGGCGAACTCGGCTGTGAGTAACCTTTACACCGCATCGATCGCAGATGATGCCCTTGTATTTCGTCCCCTTATACTTGCCGCACGCGCACTCCCAGTCGCGCTCCGGCCCGAAAATCCGCTCACAGAACAAGCCGTCACGCTCCGGACGGTATGTACGATAGTTAATCGTCTCCGGCTTGCGAACCTCTCCGAAAGACCAGCTCCGAATATCGTTCGGACCTGCAAGACCTATCCGCACCGACCCGTAATCATTTATCCGGTCATAAATCGATTCTACCATTGTAGGACCAGCCTCAAAATGAATTAAAATACACTATTGCCTTAAAACCGCTCTTTTTACCGTCCATTGCTGCTGCAACTATCTTTCATTTACACCGGCATACTGCCGCCAAGACGCTTCTTCTCAAGCTGGATATTCAATCCAAGACCACGTATCTCATTGCACAGAACATCAAAAGATATCGGTGTGCCCGCCTCCAGGGTATTCTCACCTTTCACCATCGACTCGTAAATCTTCGTACGACCTTCCACATCGTCACTCTTGACCGTCAGAAGTTCCTGAAGAGTATACGCTGCTCCATAACCTTCCAATGCCCACACCTCCATCTCGCCGAATCGCTGCCCGCCCGTCCGCGCCTTGCCCCCAAGAGGCTGCTGGGTGATTAGACTGTAAGGACCCGTCGCACGCGCGTGAATCTTGTCATCTACAAGGTGATGCAGCTTCATCATGTAAATATAACCAACCGTACCCTTCTGGCTGAACGCCTCGCCGGTTCTACCGTCGTATAACTGAGTCTTTAAGCTCGGCGGAATATTTACAAACAACTCATCCGGAGCCGGCGGCTCAATAACTTCCTTCTGGCTGAACGCCTCACCTGTTCTGCCGTCATATAACTGAGTCTTTAAGCTCGGCGGAATATTTACAAACAACTCATCCGGAGGCGGCAGCTCAACTGCTTTCTCTTTCATTAGGATATCTCTAACCTTTTTACGTAAATTATCATTTGGTGGCATTGTCTTCTGGTTATTATCATAATAATGGCTTTTCATTCGTCCATAAAGACCTTCCCCACTCCTCTCACCAGCGATGCCAACATAAATGATCTTTTCATTTTGTTGTTCCCGAAAAATATAAACGCCGGGCTTCTTAAAATCTTCACGGTATTCCTTAGCAGCATCTTCAGGTTTAATATAAAATTTGCGTTTTTCTAATGCTTTCTCAAAAATAGAATAGAAAGGAGAAACTTTTTTAGCTTCTTTCTCCCAATCATCAATATTTTTATATTTTTTCGGTTTTTCATCATTTAGATCAGGTGTAAACTTAAGAATAAGACCATCTTCAACATGCAACAATATCCCCTTCAAATCTGTATCGTTGCTTCTTCGCCTCCCTTTATCCAAAACTTTCTCCAATTTGTCCCAAAGGTCTTTTTCTTTTGATCCGTCCTCCGACAGTTGCACAGGAATGCAAGAAAATTCCCAATTCTTTGACATATAGTTTGAAATATCATCTTGCGAAATCTCCCATTTATACATTGCCACTCGTCTTTTCATATGCTCATTTGCTTCGGCAGTCAGCTTTTTGATATCATCTTCTGTCGCACCGTCAAAATCTGATTTCTTGCTCTCCTCAGTCACATAACCAAACTTCAATGATTTTTCAATATCTTCTTTCCTGTTACAAAAATCATCCATCCAACTATTCAACAAGTTAGAATCCGTTCCTTTACCTTCTGTACCATAGTTGCCATCTAATCCGAAATGATATCCTAGTCTTATTCGAAGACCTTGAGCACTTGGATTTTTAGCCTTTTCCTCACCTGACAAGCCGATATATCCTTCATTAATTTTACCATTAACTGGTCGGAAAAAGTAAATTCCTTGTGGTCCTTTGTCTTCTTTTCCACCTAAATCCTTCTGAGTCTTCACATATTTGCGATACTCCTCAAGATTATCACGTCTAATCCATCCCGAACTCTCGATTTCATTCACGCAACGTGTAAAAAGATTGTCCAATTTTTCACTAGAACGAAAGATTTCGTCCAGTTTTGCTACAATTTTCGTCTTCTCTGCCTTATTAAATCGAGGAATATCCTTCCCAGAATCGGGATATGTATGTGTAAGTTTTTCTTCAAGGGCCTGAAGTTCTTGCTCGCTTAAATATTTACCATCTTCGTCTGTGCGCACGTACTTAAATTCCATACCCGGGAAATTAACTTCAAATCCCCGAACCCCCTCAATATATATTTTGCGAAGCCATTTATAATTCTCCTCTTTGTCTTTGAATTCTTTATTTAAAAATTCCCACCGCGCTTCCCCCCTATTTTCAAGCGAAGAAGACTTAGACAAAAGTTCCTTAATAAACGCAACCTTATCTTCCTCAAGATAAGAGCTCTCTGATTTCTTGCTCTCCTCAGTCACATAACCAAACTTCAAAGACCGAGTTTTCATATGCTCATTCGCTTCGGCAGTCAGCTTTTTGATATCATCTTCTGTAGCCCCGTCAAAAACCGATGTCATCGCACTGAAGCCAAGAACCTTCGCCGCCCACCCAAGATGTGTCTCAAGAATCTGACCAACGTTCATACGGCTCGGCACACCAAGAGGATTCAGCAATATATCCACGCTCGTCCCGTCTTCCAGGAACGGCATGTCTTCTTCAGGCATTATACGGGCAATCACCCCCTTGTTCCCGTGACGGCCCGCCATCTTGTCACCTATCGACAACTGACGTTTCGTCGCAACATAAATCTTCACCATCTCAAGAACACCGCTCGGCAGTTCATCACCATGTTTCATCCGTTCCAGCTTACGGCCCTTTTCTTCCTGAATTTCACGAAGTTTCACCCAGTATTTATCAACTATCTTCTGGACGTCCTCGCGCGCCGAGGCAGGCTTCACCCACGATATGTCAAAATTCTCAATCTGCTCATAAATTACGTCTTCATCCTCGCTCGCGCCAACCTTCTGACGCGTCGACGGATCCACCACGTTCACCTCGAATTTCTCGCTTATCACATCCATCATCTGCTGGAATATCCCGATCTCACGGCCCTTCATCTCCTTCTCGTAGCTCTTCATCTCAACCTTTAGCTTCTGCTGCTGCTCTTCACTGCCTGCCCCGCGACGCGTAAATCGCTTCGTCTTGATGACAAAACCTTCGTATCCGCTTGGAATCTCAAGAGAATCATTCTTCACATCCTCTCCCGCCCGGCCAAAAATCGCGTGCAAAAGCTTCTCTTCCGGCGTAAGTTCCGTCTTGCTCTTCGGAGATACCTTGCCGACCAGAATATCACCCGCGCTAACACGCGTCCCCTCCCGGACAATGCCGCTCTCATCAAGGTTGCGCAGCATCTTCTCGCTTACATTCGGTATATCCCGCGTAAACTCCTCACGGCCCAGCTTCGTCTCACGAATTTCAACTGTAAACTCATCGATATGAATGCTCGTAAACGCGTCGTTACGAACAAGCTTCTCATTCATCAGTATGGCATCCTCGAAGTTGTACCCGTCAAACGGAACAAACGCCACAAGAACATTCTTGCCGAGAGCAAGCACCCCTTCAGCCGTGCCACCGCCGTCTGCTATAATCTGACCCTTCTTTACCTTCTCCCCAGGCTTCACCACAGGATGCTGATTCAGACACGTACGCTCATTCAAACCAACAAATTTCTCCAGAACATACTCGTCTGTCCCGTTGATTACAATATGAGCTGCGTCAACTTCCGTAATTACTCCCGCATTCTCCGCTCGAACAACCATGCTCGAATTCTGCGCAATATGCTTCTCCATCCCCGTACCCACTAGCGGAGCTTCTGTCTTCAAAAGCGGAACTGCCTGACGCTGCATGTTGGAGCCCATCAATGCGCGGTTCGCATCATCATGCTCAAGAAACGGAATCAATGATGCTGAAATTCCGACTATCTGCTTCGGAGATATATCGACATACTCTATCTCACTGCTGTCAACCTGCGCAAGGTCCGCCTGCTTCCGCGCAAGAACCAGCCCTTCCACAAGCTTACCCGTCTTGCTGTCAACCACACTCGGCGGTGCAAATACCGCATGCATCTCCTCATCCGCGCGAAGATACGCAACTTCATCGCTGACCTTGCCGTTCTTAACCTTCCGGTAAGGCGTAATCAGAAAACCATATTCATCAATTGACGCAAAAATACCAAGCGATGCGATCAACCCGATGTTCGTTCCTTCCGGCGTCTCTATCGGGCATATCCTGCCGTAATGGCTGATATGAACGTCACGAACCTCAAACCCCGCACGTTTGCGGTTCAGTCCGCCAGGCCCAAGCGCCGACAGCCGACGCTCATGAGTCAACTGACTCAAAGCATTCGTCTGGTCAACCACCTGACTCAGCTCGCCTCGCCCGAAGAAATATTCAATACTGCTTGAAACACTCTTGGAATTCACAAGGTCCGCTATGCGAACAAGCTGCTCCGGATCCTTCATACTCATACGTTCCTGAACCATCCGCCTCAGCTTCAAAAGACCCTTGCGAATCTCATCCGCCGCCAGCTCGTCTATCGTACGAAGACGCCTGTTGCCAAGGTGGTCAATATCGTCAACCTCACCCTGATTGTCCCGAAGCCCGACAATATACCTCAGCGTATTCAGAAAGTCCTCCGGACGCAGCGTCATCTCATCTTCACTTACCTCCTGCCCGAACTTCCGGTTTACTCGGAAACGCCCGACCTTGCCTAGCCGATACCTGTTGGCGTCATAGAATTTCTCCTCGAACAGCGTCTTGGCCTTATCAATATTCGGAGGATTACCAGGCCGAAGCCTTGAATATATCTTCAGTAGCGCATCCTCGCGATTCTCACAGCCGTCCTGAGAAAGAGTATTCAGAATCAACACATCCTCGACATCTTCGATCACTTCCACACTCTTCAGGCTGCTCGACTCAATCTGATGTGCTTTCTCACCGATCTGGCTGCCTGCTTCAACAAGAATCTCCCCCGTCTCAGTGTCCACGATCGGACCAACCGCCCACATCGTCGGATCAAGGTTCCGGACCGCTGCTGTTTTCGTCTTGTAAAACAGCCGGATTATCTGCTCGGTTGTGCTGAAAGCATCATCCATCGCACGAAGAAATACCGTCGCGAATATCTTGCTCGACTGGTCTATTCGAACAACTATATCGTCTTTCTTCGTCACCCCTATCTCTATCCAGCTGCCGCGCTCCGGAATAACACGACCGCCGTGAAGAATCCGGTCGCCTTCCTTGCTCTCTATCATGAAATCTACGCCCGGACTCCGGTGAAGTTGATTCACTATGACACGCTCCGCACCGTTGATGATAAACTCACCTCCACCGATCATCACCGGTATCTCACCAAGATATATCCACTGCTCCCCAATGTCGTCGCCTTCTTGACGCTTAAGCCGGCAGCATATCTTCAGCGGATAGCCATAGGTCAAATGAAGCTCTCGGCACTCATGGACACTGTAACGAGGCTTTTCCAGCTCATAGCCGATATATTCAAGAACCATGCTCTTGTCATAGCTCTGTATCGGAAACACCTCTCGCATCAAAGCCTCAAGACCGGAGTTCTTGCGCTTCTGATAGGAAACGCGAGGCTGAAGAAAACGCTCGTAGCTGTCTCGTTGTATCCGGATCAAATCCGGTATCTCAATCGCATCACCCAACTTACTGAAGTCTCGAATCGGTCTGGAACTCATCAGATCACTCTCCAGCTATAGATAACGATTCCCCCACGTTTATATCTTCGCTGCTTCCAATTTCTCACAAATTCAAAACAGAACACCAACCTCAACAATTCTGCTATACAACCTCAGCCGTCGCGCCAGCCGCCTCCAGCTGCTGCTTGATCGTTTCAGCTTCCTCCTTGCTTACTCCCTCCTTCACTGCCTTCGGCGAACTGTCAACAAGGTCTTTCGCTTCTTTCAGACCAAGACCTGTAATCGCCCGAACTTCCTTGATCACCTGGATCTTCTTGTCTCCTATTGCCTTCAGGATAACGTTGAAGCTCGTCTGTTCAACCTCAGTTTCACCTTCTCCACCGCCGCTCGCCGGACCTGCCGCCATCACCGCACCGCCAGCCGCAGGTTCTATACCGTATTCATCCTTCAGATAATCCCCTAGCTCCTTGGCCTGCATTAACGTCAAACCAACGATCTTGTCACCGATCTCCTTAATCTCGGCACTCCAGCTTTTACGTTCCTGGCTCGCAACTGATTGCTCTTCTGACATTATATCTGCTCCTGTATCTTTCTTCGCTTCCCGGTAGCCGGAACTACGCCGTTCCGTTTTAACCCTTTAACGGGGCAGCCGCAAAGCTCTTGTTAAATATTCAAAAAAACTGTCCTGCTATCCGGCCACAGATCAAATCTCATGCTGCCTCTTTGGCCTTACCCTTATCTATAATCGTCTTGATGCAACCTGCAATAATACCAGCAGGACCCATTATCGCACCGCACACCCGCTTGCCCGGACTATTTGCAAGAATCACTATCCTGCCCTGAAGTTCAACCCTGCTCGGCATCTTGGACAATTCAACCGCGCCATTGGCGTCAAGCACCGCCCCCTCAAGGTACGCGCCCTTCAGTTCAACCGCCTTCAATCGCTTGCTCCAGGCCGCCATCTCCTTCGCTATGTCTACAACGCTGTCACCTCCGTAAGCCACCGAACAAGGCCCGCTCAACAGAGAACACGCACCTGCCATACCCAGACTCCCGAACGCCTTCTTCGCAAGCGAATTCTTCAACATCAAAAGCCGGATGTTCTTTTTCTTCAGCTCTCCGCGCATCTGGTTGTTCTCGTTGCCCGTTACACCTTTCGTGCTCACAACCACAAAGTCACTTACCCCTTTCAGACGTCCTGCTATCTCATCTTCCAGAAGTTTCTTCACATATCTGCTCATATTACCACCTGATAATTCAGTCCAGAAAAATCAAAACAATCCACCTTAAGACACTGCCACCGCTACACCAGGACTCATCGTCGTGCTTAAAACCACATTCTTCAGATATGTCCCTTTTGAAGATACAGGACGTATCCGTTTGATATGATTCAAAAACGCTTCTGTATTCTCAACTAGCTGTTTCTCATCGAAACTATGCTTGCCCACAACAACATGTACGTTACCGCCGGCATCGTTGCGAAACTCGATCTTACCCGCGGTAAATTCCCGAACCGCTGTAACAACATCGCCCGTAACAGTGCCGTTCTTCGGCGATGGCATCTTGCCCTGTGGACCAAGAATACGACCCAGCTTGCCCACCTTACCCATCACCTTCGTAGAGGCAACTGCAACATCAAAATCCATCCAGCCGCCATTCACCTTCGAAATCAGTTCATCTACTCCTGCCTCAATAGCTCCTGCCTTTTTCGCCGCCTCTGCTTCACTCTCCTCGCAAAATGCAATCACTCTCTTCTGCTTGCCGATCCCGTGGGGAAGACTGAGCGAACCGCGAACCAGTTGCTCCGCCTGCCGGGGATCGATACCCAGATGTACTACACATTCAACACTCTGATCAAACTTCGTCGGCGAAAACAACTTAATCTGCTTGACTGCCTCAGCAAGAGATACCGTCTCACGTTTCAAGCCTTCCAATTCCTTCCTGTAACGTTTGCTCCTGTGTCTCATCCAAAAACCTCGCGAATTAATTAAAATCTATCGCTCCCACTCTATGCCGTGGTCAGCATAAAATTACCTTACACCAGACCGGCAAGGCCGTCGCTTTTTTCCTCCGCTTTTACCCTTCTATCTCGACTCCCATGCTCCGGGCCGTCCCCTCGATTATCCTCTCCGCCTGCTCGATATCGTATGCGTTAAGATCCTCAAACTTCGTCTGAGCTATCTTGCGAATCTGTTCACGGGTTACCTTGCCCGCCTTGTCCTTATTCGGAACCCCGCTGCCCTTGGCTATCTGAGCCGCCTCCTTCAAAAGAACTGCTGCAGGCGGACTTTTAACCTCGAAACTAAAGCTCTTATCGCCGTACACACTTATCACCACGGGAACTATCATACCGTTCAGTTCTTTCGTACGCTCATTGAACTGAGATACAAACTGCCCGATATTCACCCCGTGTTGACCTAACGCAGGCCCGATCGGTGGAGCAGGCGTCGCCTGGCCGCCGGGAGCCTGAAGTTTTATCTGCTTAACAACCTCTTTTGCCATTCGTTTTCCTTGCTTTCCCGCAAAAATCAAATCTTCTCAATCTGCCAGTACTCGATATCCAGCGGTGTGCTCCGGCCGAATATTGTCACTATCACACGAACGAAACCACGCTCACTGTCGATCGAATCAACAACGCCTTCGAAATTCTCGAACGCTCCTTCACGAATCTTCACCATATCGTCCTTCGCGAATTCCACCTTGATACTCGGCACATCAGCCGGCTTTTCCGCCTCAAGAAGCATCTTGGCAACATCAGTGTCACGCATCGGCGTTGGAATGCCCTCCGTCCCGATAAAGTCTCCCACTCCTCCCGTCTCTTTAATCATAAACCACGCCTGCTCCGGAATCCGGCCGTCCTCCTTCGCCTCCATCTCCATAAAAACATAACCAGGGTAGAGCTTGCGCTTGTGAACCTTCTGCTTGCCGCCGCGAATTCGCTTCACCTGCTCTGAAGGTACAACTATACGCCTTACTATATCCTCAAGATGCTCAATCTGAACCTTCCGCTTCAGAGCCTCCATAACATGTTCTTCCTTATTCGATGCAACTCGCAACACGTACCACCGCATAGCAAACCCTCTGCTTAACTGTAACGCTAAGCACTAACCGCCCAGGCCGATAGACCGGAAAAACAACTCGAAAAATATATCCGTCGCGCCCATCAGGCACGCCATAAAAATCACAACAAAAATTACAATCGTCGTCGATACCGCTATCTCCTGGCGGCTCGACCAACTGACCTTCTTAAGCTCACCCTCCGCCGAAATCATAAAATCCGCAACGTTAGCCCTGTTCAACAGCCAGAATACCAGCAGTCCTAGCGCCGCGAACAAACCCACAGGCACAAAAACCTCTACCCATTGCCGAACATTCTGGCTCACATTAAGACCGCCAAGCCGCTCATGAAGACGCCAGCAGCCTATCACCGAAACCACACCAATACCAAGCCCGCTCCAAAGACGAGTGTATTTACCCTGACCGTTCTTGTATATCCTGAATTTCATTTTACGACTATCCCTCTGACAAAACCAAAGTTATGACCTCTCCTGCGCTGTAACCATCAGGCCAGGAGGGACTCGAACCCCCAACCTACGGTTTTGGAGACCGTTGCTCTGCCAAGTTGAGCTACTGGCCTTAAGCATATTACTTGCGTCGGATCCGATGAGCAGTTCTCTTGCGCTCCTTCTTGCAGAATTTCTTCAGCTCGATCTTGGGCGTACCCGCAGATACATTCACACTCGTACGGTAGTTACGCTCACCGCATTCCTTACACTCAAGCCAGACATGTTCTCGTTTAGCTGCCTTGGCCATAACATCCTCGATAAAACAAAAGAACAAAGCTCCCGCCGCACAAGCAGCCGCTATTCAATTATCTGCGTCACCACACCTGCGCCAACTGTTCGACCGCCTTCACGAATAGCAAAACGAAGTCCCTCTTCCATCGCGATAGGAGATATAATCTCGACCTTCATCGCTATGTTATCACCAGGCAGGCACATCTCAGCCTCTTTGCCCTCACGGCTCATTATCTGCGACACTCCGCCGGTAACATCCGTTGTCCGGAAATAAAACTGGGGCTTGTAGCCGGCAAAAAACGGCGTATGACGACCACCTTCCTCCTTCGTCAAAACATAAACTTCCGCAACAAATTTCGTATGAGGCGTAATCGATCCCGGAGCAGCTATCACCTGACCACGCTCAAGATCCTTCTTCTCAATGCCTCGAAGAAGAATACCGACGTTGTCGCCCGCCTGACCCTGATCGAGAGTCTTGTTGAACATCTCAACACCCGTTACTACCGTCTTGCGAGTCTCTTTAGAAAGTCCCACAACTTCGACCTCGTCACCTACTCGCACCACACCTCGGTCAATACGGCCCGTACCCACCGTACCGCGGCCTTTAATGCTGAAAACATCTTCGATCGGCATCTGGAAGGCCTTGTCTATGTCACGTTCAGGAACCGGAACATACTCATCAACCGCTGTCATCAATTCATCAACACACTTACATGCCTCGTCATCCTTGCCCTCACTCTCCATCGCAGCAAGCGCTGAACCTCGGATGATCGGTATCTCATCGCCCGGAAACTCGTATTTGCTCAACAGCTCCCGAAGCTCCATCTCTACAAGGTCCAGAAGCTCTGGGTCATCAACCTGGTCTACCTTGTTCATGAAAACTACTATACGAGGCACATTTACCTGCCGGGCAAGAAGAATATGCTCACGAGTCTGCGGCATCGGACCGTCATTCGCCGCTACCACCAGAATCGCCCCATCCATCTGGGCAGCGCCCGTAATCATGTTCTTTACATAATCCGCATGGCCCGGACAGTCCACGTGCGCATAATGACGTTTCACCGTCTCGTACTCAACGTGTGCCGTATTAATCGTAATCCCACGCTCCTTTTCTTCCGGAGCGTTGTCAATATCCTCAAACCGCTTGATATTGCCTTTGCCTGCCTTGTGAGCAAGACGCATCGTTATCGCCGCCGTCAGCGTCGTTTTGCCATGGTCAATATGACCGATCGTCCCGATGTTCAGGTGTGGTTTTGTGCGTTCGAATACCGCCTTAGCCATCTTAAGCTTGCCTCCAATTCTCTTATGTTAATAGTTCTTGTTCTGTTCCGATTCCCAAAAAAAACTATACATCCAAATAAAATAAAAACTTGTTCTCAACTTTAGCTGCTGATGGGATTTGAACCCATGACCTCGTCCTTACCAAGGACGCGCTCTACCGGCTGAGCTACAGCAGCAATGTACAACCTGACACACTTATAATTACAACAGTGCCCTTATGCTGCCCCTTTATCCACAGAAAAACACCTCCCCAAAAAGGGCATAGGGACTCTCTTACTAAGAAACCAAGACCATTAGTATATAAATTCCCCCTGAAACTGCAAATAGAAAAAAATCAAAAAATTCCTAAAAATAAAATTTTTTCCACCATCCAAACCATCCCCGCAAACCTCCCCCATTAGATACCAAGGCCACGCACATCCCGATTTCAGTCCTAACTACCCTTCTATGTCCCTTATTATAATTCATAGATTTCAGATAAACTCCCTTGACTTGTACCATTTTGTACGTATAATTATCCCTAAAATTGTGGAGAAAAATTTACACTTTACTTAAGGAAAGGAATCACAAATGCTTCGTATCATTTACTTCGCGGTTCTGGTCTTAATGATCATCGCTCTGTGGAACCTCTTCATTAAAGCAGGCCGACCGGGCTGGGCAAGCATCATACCCTTCTACAATCTTTATGTCTTACTCATCATCGCTGGCAAGCCCGGCTGGTGGCTCATTCTCATGTTTATCCCCCTCGTAAACATCGTTATCGGTGTCATTGTGAATTTGGCTCTCGCCGAAAAGTTCGGCAAGAGCCCGGGCTTCGCTATCGGACTTTTATTGTTGCCTGTCATCTTCTTCCCGATTCTCGCCTTTGGCAGCGCGAAATACTCAACTGGATAATCTAAATCTTGAAAAGATAACACCTCCATGTTGTTACTACCTTAAGGTCTGATATCTGTCTTACACGTCTGTGGTGGAAGTCAATTTTACTTGGTTCTGCCACTTTACATTTTCACCCCGGCCTTTTTATACAAAATATGGCCTTCGCCGCGGGACCTGCCGGTGAAGGCCATGTTAAAATTTATACCCACTACTATTTATCGGCAATAAACCCGCCGCCGAGTGATCTCGGCGGCTTCCTGACTTTTCAGGGAACTGGCTGTCCCCTAAAAACCCCTGCTGTCGGCAAGCCCATTTTTTTCAGACACGTTGTGTGAGCTTTCCGCCTTTTTTACTATAAAAGGGTATTCTATATTTAAGGGACAATCTGCTGCACTTTTTCAAACAGGATTTTTAGAGTATAACCGCCGACTTTCCCACCGTTTATCAAAATAATATCGCCTTCTTCAATCGGCGGACAACGCTGCGAATTGTAGTTCAGGGAGCCTACACTTCTGATTGTTTCAAATTCCTCGGAAGATGAACGGTATCTTTTGAAGAAAATCGGTGCATAAGAATAATGCAGAGCCAGCTTGCCATTATCGACCCTGAATTTGAGCAGCACATTATCGATAAACTTGCTGAAATCCTTATCTTCAATTTGTTCTACAACAATAGGCATAAAGTTCTTATCGACAAGAAATTCCGCTATTCTTTCTGATGCTTCAGGACTATTGAAATCATCCTTTTCCAGTGGACTTATCGCATACCGCAATCTGATTTCTTTCGGAAAGGATAACACAAAGTCTTGTTTAATTATTCGTTTGTCCATATTCCTGATAGAAACCCGGGAATTATCGGAGATGTACCCTTCCTTTTTTATATTCAAATCGCATACCTCAAGTCCGAATCCATCAATACGATAAAAACCTTCCGCATCCGTAGTCACTTCTCTTTTGTTTGAAGATACGGTAACACCTTCTAATGGTTTGCCGGTTTCATCTTTAACAGTTCCAACGATTGATGCCGTCCCCTCCGCTTCGACTTTTTCCAGCACTATTCGGCCTAAGTTAGCTACCTCACCTGGTATCAGTGTTACGATTATTTCAGCCTCTTTATAAGGAGGGCCGGGATCGATTACTATTTCTTTCTTAAATCTATTTGATTTAATCCTTTCCCATCTCGTCCAGGGCGTTCTGAAATGAATTCTTTCTATTCCGCTGTAACCTCCGTGTCCATAGTTGTAGCATCGATATTCAGCTATCGTCGTCGTATCTTTACCATCCTCAGTATCTAAATACAAAGCGACCAACACGCTGTTATCCTTCGGCTTTCTGTCGCTTTCATTTAGTTCACATTTTATAACGGCATCTAACTGCCTACCGACTGCTTTATCAGCATTCATGCTGCTGGCACATCCGCTCATAACAAATGACAATCCACTTATGACAGCAGCCAAACATATCAACTGGGATTTCCCATTTACACTCTTAAACAACATAATTTTCTCCGTGCAACATCAATAATCTTACTAACCCGCATATTTCACAGTCTTTTGGTTTTGAGCGGCTCTTTTGTCCGGCTTCTGCGTTCTCGGTTCTATTTGTCCTCGACGTATAGACTTATACGCCTCCAGGCAAATAGAACCTGCGGCCTTGAAGCCGGCCAGAATTTCTCGCCCAAAACAGTCTGTACTTCTCAAACACAGCGAAAATTGTATTTAAATCCTTTTATCAGCAGGGGATATATTACCTGTTTTCAAAACACCATGAAATATGCGGGCTAAAACCACTCTGAACGGTCAAGAAATCTCTTTTGCAAGACAGTTTTATCAGGAATTTACATGGAAACACGTTTTTTTATGCCCTGCCCTTCTTACAATACCTGCTTTTGCACAGACTGTGACCGACCTCACATTCATAAATTCAAGTTTTTCAGCTATTTTCTGCATAGGGGGTATCTCCTTAGCTCCAGTTGGCTCTATATATTGTGCATTTCAGATTTTGGCTGTCGCTCATGTTTGAGAAGCCGTCCGTAAGTCATCGGCTCCACAGATACTGCCTGCTGTAGTAGTCGATAAAAAAGCT
>JBDRHL010000222.1:0-27191 GCA_043816955.1 Planctomycetota bacterium
ATACTTGAAAATCCAGTGCTGATTTCTGCCCCATGTCCCCCAGAAAAAGCCGTCGTCATCGATCGCGGAAATATGCGATATCGAACCAAGCAATGTGCTGTAAATAGTTTCACATTTGTCAACATCGAAAACATAAAACGAAAACGTATGATATGTAAAACCGTAAAGCAGTCTTCTTTTCGGATCAAAAGTTATGGTTTGTGTATATTCGTGTTCCATAGGCCTGCCGAGAAACTTCAACTCGTGAGTCTTCGCATCAATGGAAAAAACCTTCGAACCGGGCGCTTTTGTGTATTCGTTTTCTGCGTGAAGCCCTGCTGATATACCATAGAAAACATCCTTGACTGGATCATACTCCAGTGAACGATGAATTTTTATATCATAATAATCACCTTTTTTATCATAACCAAGATCTTCAAATTTCTTGGTCCTGGTATCAAACAGCCAAACAATCCTGTTCTTCATGTGCGTAGTGCCGATATAAAGTCTGCCGTCCGTATGCGGCCTCAGCGTTGTATAGGAATAAAATTCCTTCATTATTTCTTCGTTCGCTCGCAAGGTATCCGAATCAGCATCTGATAATCCTTTACCTTTTAACCTCAGCTTCGAATCTGATATACTGTAATAGTTAACCTTCATGGCAACACCTCTGTAAACATAAAATCAAAAACTTATTTTTGAGCCTCTAAAACAAGCACCCAGTCCTGGAAAATTCCAGGCTGCGGCACATCCCAGCATCCATTTACAGCCTCGATCAGCCCTAAAGGATATTCCCTGCCGTTCTTCGGGTCAAACCAGAAACCGGAATAACTGACCCCGCTCTCAAGCTTTTTCACAAACGGAAATTTCCACCATACATAAAAAGGACTGGCGAAATAAAAGAACCGAACCTGTCCCGGCACGCCTGCTGCGTATAAGAAACTCGCGTCTTCATATTCCTCCCTGGCTTCAATCCAGTCCTGATGTGGTTCAAACTTCTGCCACGGATACCTTTCCAGCAGCTTTTTGCCAAGCCCCGTCTGATTTGAGCCCGGCAACTGATAGGCCTCCTCCCAGGGCGTATCGCCCCACGACGCTCCATGAGGCGAAGGTCCATAAGGCTTTTCACGGGTATTCATCTGCCATGTCGAAATACACCGGGTTGATTCGGTTGTAATCCTTCTCCCACGGAAAGCCTGCCTCGTTTGCCCCTCGCTCATCGAACGCAGGCATATCAGGATAAAGGCCGACGACAATCTGTATCACGCTGAAACCCTTGGCCTTGCGGTCCGCTGTCAGCTCCTGAAAATCTCCGGGCCATCCAAGCCAATTGCAAAAACCCATCCACCATGTATCCGCCAGCCAGAAAAACGGCGTCCCATCTGTATGCTCAAAATGCCTCTTATCCCTGCTTATCTTCAAAGGTCCGTGCTGAAACAGAATGTTCTGTCCCTCATACGCCTTAACCTCAAGAAAACCTTCACGTCCATGCAGGTCGCTGTTCTTTTTATCAGAACATATCGTTTCATATTTATACCTGCCGACAGTTTTTGCAGCGAAACGAACACGCCACTGCTGCTCACCGGCCCAGTATGCCGGAGCCCTCAACGCTTCGCCGGAAGGGCTTGTAAATAAAACGTCTAATTCGATCTCATTAAATGGGTCTGAATAGGTCTTGCCGGATAGATACCCCCATTCGCTTGGGACGTTCTGAATTCCAACTCTTATTTCTGCCATTTTATTTACACTTCAATCTTGAATCAGACAGTAAACCTTATAATCTTTTATACATTTCGAACAGAACCAAAAAAGACAAAGGCAATGATGATCAGCCCGGAACCTGCTGCAAACAGAACGATTCGACCAACCGGATCCCTACATCTTTCTACCCAGAGCGGCATAACTGCCTTGACATGCTCAGGTTCATCAAGCTTCTCTAATGCGGCCTTTACTCCGAGTTCTTGGCCTGGCCGAAGCTTGGGGTAAAAAACCGCCCCTTCACTCCCTTCACTGTTGGGTTCCGCCCCTAAAGTCACCGATGCCAACCTGCGAACTACGTTGGGATCTGACTCGATGCGTTTGATAGCGGCGCGGTAGTCTTCCGTAAGATTCTGTAATCTTGATATCGTCTGAACAGCCGAATCCCTGTGTGCTTTAACAGTATAGTATAGAACCAGATCGTCGATAGTTATCCCTACCCAGAACGCTATTACGCCTACGCCGGAAAATACGCAGAAAATAATAAACCGCAGAACCGCAATTTTTCTCGACATGGTCCACTACACAAATAGTACCCAAAAAGCCTCTACCGCAGCATAACACCGCCATATTTGGCGGCGCTACCGAGCTCTTCCTGGATTCGAAGCAACTGGTTATACTTGCATATACGGTCGGTGCGACAAGCAGAGCCGGTCTTTATCTGTCCTACGCCCGTAGCAACAGCCAAATCTGCTATTGTCGAGTCTTCTGTTTCGCCGCTTCGATGACTTATCACAGCCGTATAGCCGTTCCGGCGAGCAAGGTTTATGGCCTCAATCGTTTCGCTCAAGGTCCCGATCTGGTTAACCTTGATCAGAATCGAATTGGCACAATGTAATTTGATACCTTTAGCCAGCCGTTCGGTATTCGTAACAAACAGATCATCGCCGACAAGCTGAATCTTATCACCGAGTTTTTTCGTCAGCACTGCCCAGCCGTCCCAGTCATCCTCTGCAAGGCCGTCTTCAATACTGATAATGGGATATTTGCTCACCCATTCGGCCCAGTGATCTACCATCGCCTTCGCTGAGATTTTCTTTTTCGGGTCCGACTTGAAAAACTTGTAACTCTGGCTGCTTGTTTCCCACATTTCTGATGCAGCCGGATCCAGTGCAATAAATATATCCTTACCCGCCTTGTAGCCGGCGCCTTTTATTGCAGCCAGGATTACATCCAATGCCTCTTCATTGCTTTTGAGCGAAGGAGCAAAGCCGCCTTCATCGCCTACAGCGGTGTTATATCCTTTTTTCTTTAGAACACCCCTGAGCGTGTGGAATACCTCGGCGCCCATACGCAATGCCTCCGGGAAATCCTTTGCGCCTACGGGCATAACCATAAACTCCTGGAAGTCGACATTATTATCTGCGTGTTTACCGCCGTTAAGAATGTTCATCATGGGTACCGGCAGAATATTGGCGTTGCATCCGCCAAGGTAGCGGTATAAAGCAAGCCCCGCAGAATCAGCCGCTGCCTTGGCAACAGCCAATGATACCCCGAGAATGGCATTTGCGCCGAGTTTGGCTTTATTCGCTGTGCCGTCCAAACTGATCAATGTCTGATCAATCTCCTCCTGACACATTGCATCCATACCAAGCACTTCAAGAGCGATTATCTCGTTGACGTTCTTGACAGCTTTAAGTACTCCCTTGCCCATATATCGCTTGGCTTTGATGTCACGAAGTTCCACCGCTTCATAGGCACCGGTGCTCGCTCCTGAAGGTACTGCCGCACGTCCAAATGATCCGTCATCGAGCAAAACATCCACTTCAACGGTCGGATTACCACGAGAATCCAGAATTTCACGTGCAGCCACATCAACAATAGTACTAAACATCCTGCTATTCCTTTCTGACTTCTAAATCTCAATTCCGATTTTTCATAACCTTCGCCAGAGACTAACCGTTCCTGATGCCAAAGTCAAGGCTCCTATAACCAGAGACAGCATCGTTTAGTTCTCAGGGCCGCTTTATCAGTTCTGAGAAACAACATGGCCGTTTTGGCAAACTTTTGTAGTCGCCAGTACCGATTTTTGCTTAACTGTGTCCTGTTTTATGCCGATTTATACTTATAAACTAAAATATATTTTCAGGAGTTACAAAATGGGTATTCAGGACTGGTCGGAAAACATCGTACTTGTGAATCTGGCCGAAGAACCGCAGATGAGTGAGGAACTGCGAACGGTCATCGACATTGCCGCCGACAGAGGCAACATAGACATCGTGATTAACTTCTCAAACGTCGATATTGTCACATCTTCCAGCCTGGCAAAACTGCTGAAGTTGCGCAAGGTCCTCAAAGACTGTGACCGGCATCTTATCTTTTGCTGCCTGAAACCCCAGACCAGAAAAATCTTTCAGATTGTCGGATTAGACAGCATCTTCGACTTTGTCGAAGACCAGTTCATCGCATTGGCAGCTCTGCAATGTGTAAGCTAGTCTGAGATTAATTTGACATGGAGCATCATTTTTGAGATAAGTATATAGTGATTTTGGGCCAGGCAGATCGCGAAAGCCGCTTTACAATGCGTTTTTCGCTATTTGCCTGCAGGTTCCAGCCAGGATGTAGCTTATGGATAAAAAGACCCTGCAGCAAGCCGAGCAGATGCTCGGCTACAAGTTTTCGGATAAATCACTTCTGATTCAGTCCCTGACCCATTCCTCTCAGACCTCTGACAGAATCAAGAGTAATGAAAGGCTTGAGTTTCTCGGAGACGCCGTTTTATCACTTGTGATTTGCCGGACACTTTTTGAACATTTTCCGAACTATCCGGAAGGTGATTTGACTAAAATAAAAAGCATGCTTGTCTCACGCCGAACGTGCGCCAGGCTCGCCAGGCAGCTTGGAATCGAAAGATACCTGAAGGTGGGAAAAGGTATGTCACAAAACCCTGCACTGAAGGGTTCGCTTGCCGCCGGAGCTCTTGAATCTATAATAGCAGCCATCTATCTGGACAGCGGCATCGATTCTGCCGGGGATTTCATACTTAGGATATTTGCCGATCTGATCGAAAAAGCCGATGCCGAGCAGCATCAGAACAATTTCAAGTCCGTTTTGCAGCAGTACGTCCAGCAGAATTTTGATTCCACACCCATATATGAATTGCTTGATGAGAAAGGCCCGGATCATAACAAATGTTTTAAAGCTGCTGTCAGCATAAACCAGAAGCATTTCAAAAGCGCTTGGGGCACAAACAAAAAAGACGCGGAACAAAAGGCAGCGTATAATGCCCTTGTACAATTGGGTGTGATAGAAGAATCCTCTTCAAGTGAGCTCGAATAGAAACTCCGGACTGCCGGAAGAACCTATTGAGTTATTACCCACGCAATGCCGTGTAGCACAATCGCAATAAGCACTATTGATACGACCAGAGTCACAAACAAAATTGCCGTTTCTTTGATAAACTTATTCCACGTAAGCTCGGCAATCTTAAGGCCTTTGTACACTACAGCGATAGCCAGCAGCAAAGGGAATATCCATAACAAAGATTGCGGATTCGTTCCGATTCGAAGCGGAGCTGTGAAAGAACCCAGTATCAACTCAGAAAAACACATCATCGCATCACCCGCTTTTGCCTGAAATCCTGCAGTGTGCAAGATATACCACGTTTATTATTGTCAAAAGATTCATCATCCCCGCGATACTGGTGTATATCTGACCGATCTCGTTTGGTCTGCCATAGCTTACATATCCTTTTACGACCGTGATCTTTCCAACCAGGCTGACAATCGGGGAAACCATTATCTGTGCCAGGTACCACAATCGTTCATTGACAGGATCAATCACTGCAACCGACCCAATATACAGCCCGAGCAGGAAAAGTCCTGCAATACCGGCGAATATTATCGCAGCCCGTCTTTTCTCACGGACAAGCAAATGGCCGGCGCCCGGAACGATCCACGCACAAAATGCCGCCAACAAGGGGAAAAACATCTCCCCTGCTTTGGGATATTTAGCCATCAGCTGCCTCCGTTTTCCTGCACAGCATTATTGGCATCTGTACCCCTTTTATCTACCCCCGCCCATCGGAATCCCAGACGTTTTACTATATTCTCCGGCATATAATAAACCAATGCTAGACTCTGGCTCTCCAGGCTTTCCCTACCATAGGCTATCTGGCCTTTCATTCTCTCATACTGATCCTGCGTAAAAATATTACGTTCCAGGGCCTTGACTATATAATAGCTCGCAGAGGGCTTGAACTCCAGGATATACGGAACGTTTTTAAGCTCACTGCTGTCAGAACCAAGCAGGCTGTCAAGAGTCTCAAAAAAGTTTTTTCTTACGAGCTGGTCATTTTTCACTGTTTCTGCCGCTACGCTTCCCTCTGTGTACATCTCAAGCATTCTGATGTCCTGATTTAATATTCGCCCAAAATCCTCAATAGTTTCTATTTTGAAAGGCTTCTGCTTGCTCTCATCATTGCTGTCCTCACTGCCGTACCGTTTATTAAACTCGTCTATAACATCATCCCAGCTTTTTTCTTCAACAGACTTAACAAATTTCTCCGCTGCTGCCTGTGCGCTCGCCATCGCCGCTTCCTTCTTCAGATCCTCCGCAACAGCTTCTTTTACCGTGTAAATATCCGGACGTTTTTGTGAATCCGTCTCGTCCGGCAAAATCCCCTTTTTGTCAAACTGCTGATTGATATCTGCCGCGATGCCGCCTTTATCAACGGCTGTCACCCGTGACAGGACCACAATCTCTTCCCTCCCATCTTTTAATGGACCAATATTCTCGTACAGCCGTGGCGCAGGATATTCAAAGGGACCGAGTTTACCGGCTTCGAGTCCCTTGACGGCAAAAACTATCCTTCCCAGACCTATAGGCAATCCTCCCCGCCCAGGCACAAAGAGCATACCTGAATACCTGTCGCCAGCCAGTTCACCTGCACTGAGCATACCGGTTTTGCTGTGATATATCCTGATCTTGTAATTGCTTTCGAGTTGCTTGGCCGCTTGCTCATAGCTGCCGGCAGTTGCAATAAACTCTTCATCGCTTAATTTGTCGACGTCTTTTTCAATATAGCCGCTCTCGGTAACTCGCTTAGCCTCGCCCAACATTGCATCTGCCTTGGCACGGATGCGGTCATCAAGAAGTTTCTCCAGAATCGTGTCGGCAACTTCAGCGTATGTCTTGGTTTTTTGCACGGTTTCTGAATTTGGGTCATTCGGATCCAACGGAACCTGATAAATAAACTTCTCGGAGTTGCCCTGGTAGTATTCTTCGGCTTCTTCATCCGTTGGACGATTAACTGTTTTCAGGATGTCATCTAATTTAATGGCAATATATTCAAGCTGAGCAGTTGGCAGAAGCTTGTACCCAAATCCATACGGATTACTTTGACTAATCTGGCCGGGCAAATTGTCTTTATATTTTTCAAACTGCTCCTTGATCGCAGCTTCGGATGGCTCAGCCTGATCCTTTACAAACAACGATGCTTCAATTCTCACCATTTCGGCATTGAGTTTTTCCATCTCGCGACGAGCTATATGCATGAGCTCTGAGCTTGTAACATCTTCCGTTTTGGTGATTCTGTGGGCGTAGGTCAGTACCGCCAGAAGATCCCCAAAGGCCTCCAGTATCTCCTCCTCCGTAACATTCTGACTTTTGATTACCGATTGTACGACCTGTGCATATGTATAGCCTCCCGTAAGGGTCGGCATCATATCTGTAAGCTGTTTACGAACCGCTGCATTGGGAATCTCGATACCCGCCCGTTCTGCCTCGACCTTCAGAAGCATCCAGTACAGGTCGTTTCGGCCGCGGACCTGTTCGAAAAAACTGTCGATCTCTGTCTTGCTTATCTTCAACCCGGCCCTGCCGATAATCTGCTTGATCTGATAATTTATGACTACAGAGGTTTTCGGGTCCGTAAATAGCAGTTCCGACAACAGTATCGGGCCAAGATCACGCTGGCTGCGCAGAAGCCTGTCAGCCTGCAAAATCTGTAAGATACGAAGCTGCTTCTGGGAAACACCAAGCAGCTGCCCGGCAGTTATTTGTCCCTCTGATCCGTAATAAGCGATAACCTTCTTTGCAGAAACCCCTTCCCTGCCCAGCCGACCCAGACTGCCAATTCCAAGAAAAGAGACCATCAAGAGCCCGCCGACGATGGCTATTAACTTACCCTTCTTCTTGCGCAACCACTTCATCCAGTTCATCGCGATACTCCAAACATGCTCAAAAAAGCCGGTCTAAATACCGTAAAATCGGCAAGATACCGCACCTGCCCACTGTTTGCAAGAAAATACTCGCTTGTCTAAATCCTTATCCACAAAAGACAACAGCGCCCCGATCTTCTTCGACCTTCGGCTTAAGTGGAGAAAAGCAAAGGATTTGTTCGCGATGTTCAAATCGATTAGCCGCTTTAAGGAAGTTTCATCTCTGAAATTTCCTTGTTTATCCGCACCGAACACCATTCTCGCCCGCACATCGTGCAGTAATCCAGCGACCAGGGATCCTCACCTCCGGTTCTGTTACAAACTTCAACATGCATCCGCCGGGCGGTTTGCGGATCGATTGATTCTGCCAGATGCGCTGCCCAGTCCAGTTTTGCCCGCGCCTGGCTGATTCGTTTGTCGCGATGCTCCGCACCGGTTACACCACGAGCAATATCAGCCGCATGCGCCGCAATTTTCGATGCTATCACACCTTCTCTGACATCCTGAGTATTGGGAAGGCCCAGATGCTCACGCGGCGTAACATAACAGAGAAAAGATGCGCCGTAATATGCAGCCGCTGTGGCGCCGATCGCTGATGTTATATGATCATAACCCGGCGCAATATCCGTCACCAGCGGACCCAGCACATAAAACGGAGCGCCTTTGCATATTTCCTGCTGCATTTCCATATTTTCACGTATCTGGTTGAAAGGTACATGCCCGGGACCTTCCACCATTACTTGGCAGCCCTGCTCCTGCGCACGCCCGGTAAGCTGCCCCAGTGTCCGAAGTTCAGCTATCTGCGCCTCATCCGTAGCGTCGGCAATGCACCCCGGCCTAAGGCCATCACCCAGCGAAAAGCATACATCATGCTCACGCATAACCGCGCAAATATCATCAAACAGCTCATAAAGCGGGTTTTCTTTATTATGATAGAGCATCCATTTGGCAAGAAGAGCGCCTCCTCTGCTGACAATCCCCGTTGTTCGTTTCCTTACCAGCCGAAGATGCTCTTTCAGCAGGCCCGCATGGATCGTAAAGAAATCTACTCCCTGCGCCGCTTGCTTGCTGATTACATCGAGGATGATCTGTTCGGTTATATCCTCAACCCGTCGGTTAACAATTACCTCATAAATCGGCACCGTACCGAAAGGTACCGGACACCGCGACAATAGTGCCTTGCGGACCGCGTCAAGATCGCCGCCCGTGCTCAAATCCATAATCGTATCGGCTCCGGCTTCGATCGCTGTTGTCATCTTGGTAATTTCCTCGTCGATGGATGAACTGACGCTGCTCGTGCCGATGTTGGCATTTATTTTCGTGCTGACACCCCTGCCGATGCCTATAGGCTTAAGGTTTGTCGCCAGATGAACTCGATTAGCCGGAATAACCAGCCGCCCCGCCGCTATCTCCTCGCGCACCGCGTCAGGATCGAGATTCTCTTTTCCGGCAACACGCCGAATCTCCTTTGTAATCTTTCCCTGCTGTGACTGCTGCAATTGGGTCGCCATCTTTAATAGTCCCGAAATAAAAAATCGCTTCGACCGGAAGCGATTTGAAAAAAATTATCCTATTTTTCAGTCGCTTCCCTACGCAGGTCAGCTCAATTCCCGGCTTTCCTGATCAGGTTCCAAGGGTTTTTCTCAGGCCCGCCCAATGCGAGCCACCCCTAACGAACATTACCATTATACCGCATAATAGCCCCAAGGCAACCAAATTTCACATCCACCGCCCCATCACATCATTTTCGGAAAATCAAGCAGATTCCCCAAAGGCCTTTTGCTCGTGGATCACTGGAAAAAACGGCAGTTACAAACCACAATCGCGCCAATTGACGGGATGGTTGTCAACTTCGAGGATTTCCAGACCTCGAATCAGCCATTTCCTGTCAGGCTGTTTTGTGAAGATCAGTTTTATTCTCACAGCAGCAACCGTTTTATATCTCGCTACAGTATTCTGCTCATGAAGTTTTAACCATACGCTCATCAGGACATTTGTCTTCAAGGTGCCCAGTTCGATCTGTTTGTTCATAATGGTTGCCTTTTCAACCAGTGGTTCACTTAAAAGACTGTCGCACAGGTTGACAAAGGATCGATGCGTATGGTTCCCAGAATCGTAGTAATCAGGCGCAACGTAGCTTACAAGCATCTTGACATCCTGCGTTTCGACCGCTTTTTTGCAGTTTTTGATCACAGCGTTTACTTTTTCCAGGTCCGTCCTCACAAAAAAATCCAGCCCTATCGCAGCGAAGACAAGAGCAATGGCTGGCACATAGTACCACCAGCGCCGCCGATCCGCTTTGATAAACCGGACCACCCCGAGAATAAAGTGAATAACTACCGCGGCTATAAGCAATAACCAAGGCTGCTCGAAAACATCAAACATGTTGTTACGCCTGCCGTTAATTAAGGCTTCTGCAAAATTGAAGTCAGGCATATATTATTTAAGAAAATCGGTTTCACGATTTTCTTAAATAATCAGCACAGGCATTTAACTCATTACCGGACTAAAGCTTATACGTTTTGTTTCAAAAAGAAAAAACATAGAAAAAGATTTTTTCTTTTCAAAAGTATGCCTGACTTCAATTTTGCAGAACTCCTGTCATTAATTACGAAGTGAACGAAGCGGCGCTGGTATCCTGCCCTTTCTGCCGATGAATCTAGGTGAAGCATCTGCGGGAATCTTCATGATCGGTGCCGAGCCCAGAAGTCCGCCAAAGTGAACTATCTGACCGGCCTTTTTACCAGGTACCGGAATCACCCTGACACTGGTTGTCTTGTTGTTCACCACGCCTATGGAAAGCTCATCGGCAATGATAGCACTGAGGACATCCGCCGGCGTGCTGCCCGGAACCGCGAACATATCCAGCCCCACCGAACAGACGCTTGTCAGCGCCTCCAGCTTTTCGAGAGTCAGGGCACCTGCCTTGACAGCTTCTATCATCCCCATATCTTCGCTCACCGGGATAAACGTGCCGCTCAGCCCGCCAACGTTTCCCGACGCCATCGAGCCGCCCTTCTTTACGGCATCGATAAGCAGTGCCAACGCCGCCGTTGACCCCGGCCTGCCCATCCTGCTTACACCCATCGCCTCGATAATCTGTGCCACAGAATCCCCGCGAGCCGTGGTCGACGCAAGCGAAATATCCACAATACCGAAATCCACCTTCATCAACTCTGCCATCTCGCGGCCGATCAGCTCTCCCGCACGGGTTATTTTGAAAACCGTCCCTTTTATGACCTCTGATAGTTCAGTCAGGTCGCAATCAGGATTGTTCAATACGACCTGCCTTACAACACCCGGCCCGGAGATGCCGACGTTTAACGAAAAGTCCGGCTCGCCCAGCCCGTGGTGTGCTCCTGCCATGAACGGATTATCTTCAGGCACATTGGCAAAGACCGCTATCTTCGCACAGCCGATACCGTTTTTCGTCCTGCCGGCAAGGTCTTTTAATATGTAGCCCACTTTTTCCACTGCATTCATATTCATCCCCGCTGCGGTGGAGGCAAGGTTCAAAAATCCGCACAGCCGTTGCGTCTGCGAAAGGGCCTGCGGGATCGCATCGATCAGCCTCTCATCGGCAGCAGTCATCCCTTTCTGAACCATCGCGCCGAAACCTCCTATGAAGTCAATACCGGCCTTTCTAACTGCACCGTCAAGAGTTTTCGCGAGTTTTACCGCTGTTTCGCAATTTCGAGGAAGAGGTTCGAGCAGAATAGCTGCCGGTGTCACTGCGATTCGCCGGTTGGTAATTGGGATACCGTACTTCCGTTCCAGCATGTCAGCCAGATGGTTCAGTATTTTGCCTTTTTCTATGATGCGTTTTTCAGCCCGGACGCCGAGACGGTCAACGTTGCGGTCCATACAGTCCTTCAGGTTTATGCCGAGAGTAACCGTGCGTATATCAAAGTGATAATCCAAAGTCATCTTTACTGTTTCAAAAACTTCTTCAACTGAGATGGACATGATTTATATCCTGTGCATTTTTTTGAAAATATTTTCGTGCTGAAAAGTAATTCTCAGCGACATCTCTCCTGCGATTTTGTCGAGCTGCTTTTGTATCCTGCCCATATCGACTGTTGCTTTTGCAATATCCACAGCCATCGTCATGACAAAGTATTCCTCCATGATCTTCTGCGTCACATCCAGAATATTGATGTTGGCTTTTGCCATTGCCGTGCTGATCTTCGCAATTATTCCGACCTTGTCTTTGCCCGTTACGGTTATGATGCACACCTGCGGTCTTTCATTCCTGGTCATCTGTATCTCCATTGAGATTGAATTGAATCTGTTCGAGCAGCATTGTTTGCTGGTAGTTGGTCATATCCGGCTGCAGAGCCGTAATGGTAATGTATCCCTGCGCCAGCGCATTTGTATCGGTTCCCGCCTTTGCGTCGTCGCGGTGCAGTCCGCCCGTAAGCTGATGAACCGTCTGGCCCTTGCCGTTTCCCTCAGAGACATACTCCTCATCGAAGCCTTCCGTTGATTGCGGAACGATCCTGATACCCTTGGGTCTGCCTTTTGAAAGTTGCGGGATGTTTATGTTTATGACTTTTTCAGCCGTAAGAGGCAGCAGTTTCTTGAGAACCATCGCACAATAGTGAGCTCCCTGAGGATAATCCATTTCGTCCTCCCACGCCAGGCTCAATGCGACAGCCGGGATTTTGAAAAATGCCCCTTCCATCGCAGCCGCAACAGTCCCCGAATAAAAGATGTTTACCCCCACGTTTGCGCCGCTGTTCATTCCAGAGATAACCAGATCCACCGGTTTTTTCAGCAGTTTCATTATACCAAGCTTGACGCAGTCGGCAGGTGACCCCTCCACGCTGTGCCCGCTGAACAGCCCTTCGATATCAACCCTGTTGCAGACCACAGGCCCGTAGAACGTAACCCTGTGTCCCGCTCCTGACTGACTTGCCGCGGGTGCTACAACCGATACCTCGCCCATCTCGCATATCTCTTTATAAATAGCCGCCAGCCCCGGCGCAAAAATCCCGTCATCGTTGGTGAGCAATATATGCATAGATAACTCCTGATTCGGAAGAATTGTAAGTCAACCACACGATTATGTCAATTGACCAATACGCACCGGAATGTATAATAACACTGTTGGGGATCTTTCGCCAATCCAACTGGGCAAAAGAAAGGGTGTTATGAACGATGTTGAGCGGTTAACAAGGCTATTAAAGGGCCGTTACGCCTGCATATCAATAGTAACTCACGAGGAGGCGCTTGCCAGGCAGCTTGTTTATGACGCCGCTGTCACCTTAAATCTTGACCTGAAGGTCTGGTCCGTAACAGAGGGTCTTCGCGACGCCACCCTGTCAGATGGCTCATCCGGGATTGAAACCGATCATCCTGCAGCGGCATTGGCATTCCTCGCACAGCAGCAGGGAAGGTTCGTAACAATAATGCTCGATCTGGTAAGCCACCTTAAGGACGCAAGGACCTTGCGAACGTTGCGCGAACTGCTGCAAAAATTCGAAAAGACCGGCAGCACTCTTGTTCTGATCGATCATGAAGACCAGTTGCCCAGCCCTGTACGAACATATACTGCGCCTTTCACAATATCCCTGCCTGACGAAAATGAGCTTGAACGCATCGTTCGCAGGACGCTTCGCGATTTCAACCAGGAACATCAGTTGGAAGTAGCAATAAGCAAAAAGGCCTTCAAAACGATCATTCGCAACCTTCGAGGCCTGAGCAGACGGCAGGCCGAGCAGATAATCATTGATGCCGTATCGGACGATTACCGTTTTGATTCAGACGATATCAACAGCATCTTGGCGCGCAAGCGACAGATGATGCAGGGCGACGGCCTCCTGGAATATATCGAGACGCCTGCCAGGATCGACGAGATCGGCGGGCTGGCTCATCTTAAAAGTTGGCTCAGGCAGAGGCAGGACGCTGTGGGACAGGAGGCTGCTCAGTTCGGCCTGAATGCCCCCAAGGGGGTTCTCATGCTTGGCGTTCAGGGCGCAGGCAAAAGTCTCTGCGCAAAGGCAATCGCTACTGCATGGCAGAGGCCCTTGCTGCGAATGGATGTCGGAGCGCTTTATGACAAATACATCGGCGAGTCGGAACGCCGGCTTGCTGCTTCCCTGCGGCAGGCAGAAATGATGGCCCCGATTATTCTCTGGATTGATGAAATCGAAAAGGCGTTTGCATCGGCGGCAGCTCAAAGCAGCGACGGCGGACTTTCAAAGCGAATGTTTGGCGCCCTCCTGACGTGGATGCAGGAACATACCGCCCCCGTTTTCCTCGTAGCAACCGCAAATGATATCGAGGCACTGCCCCCCGAGCTTCTCAGAAAAGGCAGGTTTGATGAAGTATTTTTCGTCGACCTTCCCAGACGAGATACAAGAAGGGAAATTTTTGCCATTCATCTTAAAAAACGCAAACGTGACCCCGAAAAATTCGACATCGATGCCCTTGCTAAAGCCTCTGACGGCTTCAGTGGTGCTGAAATCGAACAGGCTGTAATTGCAGCTCTGCACGAAGCCTTCGCCCGGAAGTGCGATCTGGACACACAGATGATTCTGCGAGTAATTCAAACAAGTCCGCCGCTTTCAATAACCATGGCTGAAAAAGTCGCCGAACTTCGAGCGTGGGCACGAAACAGGTGCGTCCCTGCCGAGTAAAAAAGGAAAAAAATGGAAAAATATATACCCGGCACCACTCGCTTGGTCATGAGCCGCCGGGAAGTCCGCGCAGTCGACGATTGGGCGATAAATACGCTGGGCATACCCGGCGTAATTCTCATGGAAAACGCCGGCAGAAGCTGTACAGACCTGATCGTATCAAGGCTCACCGAAATCGGCGGCGTAAATGTCTGTATATTCTGCGGCACAGGCAATAACGGCGGGGACGGCTACGTCATCGCCAGGCATCTTACCAACAGAGGATTTCATCCGTGTGTGGTTATATGTGGCCAACCCGGGAAAATCAAAGGCGACGCGAAGATCAACCTCGACATTCTAAAGGCGATGGGCCTTCACATCGAAAAACTCGACCTGAATGACAAAGATCTCCCCGCAAAGATCAAATCTCTCTCAGCAGGACACGATTTTATCGTAGACAGCCTCTTTGGGACCGGCCTGTCCGGTCTTCTTCAAAAAGAATATATAACACTGGTCGAAAGCATAAATACACTTGGCAAACCGATTCTGGCAGTTGATATTCCTTCCGGCCTTGATTGTGACAGCGGTTTGCCGCTCCCCTCTGCCATAAGGGCAGAGGCTACTGTAACTTTTGTAGCGGTTAAAAAAGGCTTCATGACAGACCATGCAAGGCAATATACGGGAGATGTATATATTGCCTCTATAGGGATCGAACCGAAGTAACGTTTTCATCCCCCTAGATTATTCGATCTTCTTTGCAGACTGATTCATACCAAGCTGATGAAGGACCAGTGAGCTTACGTTACCGTTGGCGTCTTTGACAAACGTGATCTGTGCATCAACAACCTTATAAAAAAACTTATCTTCCGACTCCGGATAAATAGGCAATCTCGGCTGGCCGGTAAGCTGGGCAGTAAGTTGATTATTCTGAATCGCGATGTCAAAAACAAAAGCCGGCGCAAGCTGATATTTACCGACATATGCTTTCAAAACCTCCAGCGAAACACCAACTTCCTGTTTTTGTCCAGGCACCTTGTAATCAGAGCCCACTCTTATTGCAGTCTGATTAATTCCATTTTGATAAAGAATCAATGCCTGTACCATATTGTTGGCGTCTCTTACAAATGTGATTTGCGCATCCACGACCTTGTAGAAGAATTTGTCTGTTGATTGAGGGTAGATCGTAAATCTTGGCTGACCCGTAAGCTCAGCCGTAAGTTGGTTGTCCTTTACAGCGATGTCAAATACCGTCCCCGGTATCAATTCGTATTTGCCGATGTAGCCCTTGAGGATATTAGGGGCGACGGCCAATGATTCTCTCAAGCTGGCCAGCGGAACTGCCGAATCAAGCAGATGAAAACCAATGTCATCCACACTTTGACTCGAATTGGCAAGTACGACAACGCCGAGCTTGCGGTCCCTGACAAATCCGATGAAACTTCTGAACCCGCCTGTACCCCCGTTGTGCCAGACAATCTCGGCATTATCCGTCTTGAGAATATGCCATGCCAGGCCGATTTTCATGTTGGGCATATCAGTGTCAACTCTGGGCACATGCGTATTCTGCATGGCATTTAACAAGGGCGTTTTCTCCAGCCCCATATTGGCTCGGAGAAACTTAACCATGTCTCTTGCCGTCGATCGTAGTGCGCCTGCGCCTGCTAGAGCATCGAACTTCCAATTTGGTGTCTTTACGCTGTCGGCATATCCCACAGCCATCAGATTTTCCACTTCTGCCGAGAGTCTGACAGAAGTGTCATTCATTCCGAGAGGGGCAGTCACCAGACGCCTGCAAAGCTGATAGTATGTTGTTCCGCTCCGGCGAGCAAGGATATGGCCCAGCAGCCCGCCGCCAAAGTTCGAGTACTCATACCTCTGTCCGGCTTTACGCTGGAGCGTGTAATTGGCGAGAAATTCATACATAAGCTTGACATTGTAATCAGCATAGGGATTATTCATATCCGCTGGCGCAAGGTTATCCGGCAGCCTTGGCAGGCCGGATGTATGCGTCGCAAGATGACTGAGATTAATCTCATTGCCGTCCACCGCGGGGCAACGGACATTTTCGGGAAGATATTTCCATATAGGATCGCGCAACGACATGCTTCCTGTTTCGACCATCTCTGCGAGCATCAGTGAGGTAAAAACTTTTGTGATTGAGCCTATTTCAAAGACAGTTGACTCATCAGGCTTTGCACTTCCGCTAAGAGACGTTCTCCCATAAGCGTGGTAACTTGTTTCATTGTTATCAGTAATTGCAACGATAACTCCGACATTGTATCCGTTGTCGATACGAAACAGTATCTCACGGTCAACGTCGGAGGGGATCCCCTCTGCCAGAGACACAAAAACGATGAGCAGGCAAACTAAAGATATGTCAAACGTTCTGCCCATTTTTTGCACAACATTCCCCTTTATACCTTTCTGTGGGCCCACTCCGGAAAGGCTGGATGAAAAACCTCCAATTCTCCCGCCTTTATCTTCCGAACTCTTTCGCTTCGAATCCGATGAAGTCGATAAACCTCCTGAAGTTGAAGATCGGGATATCAAGCCTGTACGCTTCGTTGACAATCTCTCTGTACTGGTCCTGAGCAGCAGCCGATGCATCATACTTTTCCATCGCCATCGGGTCGAATTCAATGTCTTCCAGCGTTGGCTTGACCAGTCTCTCCGGCGGCGTGCCCAGAACAATGAAATCCGTATTAACATTGATGCTTTTATGCACTCTGCCTCCCCAGCTTTCGATAAGAGCAGTTATCTTTTCGATCGCATCTGCATCGTTAACTCCGTCACCATCAACATCAAATGCACCCACTACAATGAAATTGTTGACCTGTCGCGAATCCCAGACAAGATTCGCGATGGTATCGTCGGGAATCACCGGGACATTCCGGGTTGATTGCGTGATCCTGCCGATGGACACATTTTTATCAACATCTTCGATTTCAATTTTTGCCTTGCCCACCCCGTCAACCGGGATAGCTATACCCTTGTTGTACACCGCGAAAGTCAAGCCGCGATAAACATGGTCTACACTTCCCAGGTTGATGTATACAGTTCCGGATTGTGTATCAACCGAAATGATTTTCCCATCCGGCTTAAACGCCGGACTTTCGCTGTCGGGACGAGCCTTGATCTCTTCGAGTTGTTTCTGGAAATACTTTCGCCTGTTCTCAGAGCTCTGCAGCTCTGTCTGCAGCGCGATGAGATCTTTTTGCTTATTCCTGAGGTCTTCTCCTGCTGCATCAAGCTTCTCGGTCAGAGCAAGAACCTGAGCATCGCCGCTTTGTTTCATGGCCTCCTTCAGATCATCATAGCTTGCCTGTACCCTGTCGGCTTCACGCTGTAGAGCCTCGATCCTTGCCATCAACTCCTGTTCTTTCTGGAAGCTTTCCTGCGATATTTCCGTAAAAGTCTGTTGGAGTTCGTCCAACTGAGCGGCAGTTGCCAACTGCTTTTCTACAGCATTGTCTAGTTCCGCTTTCAACGCCAATGATATCTTCACAAGAGCAGCAGCGTTCGGTTCAGCCGAAATCCCATAATCCGCCTGGGAATCCTGCAAAACCGCCAGAAGCTGTTCAACCTGGCTTCGAATCTGCCGCATCTTCTCCTCCGCGGATGTTTCTTCCGGTACATCGCCTGTTATGGTGGAGAAAAGCTCATCCACATACCCCAGGACCGTGGCCAGCCGGCTTTTACGCGGATCTTTGGTCCCAACCAGCGTGGCAATCCGCTGGATCTGGCTCGTGGTTGCTATTTCCTCCACCTGCCGCTGCAGATCTTCCGCACCCGTCCTGTAGTCTTCAGCCTTAATGTAGTAGAAAATCGCAAGAGCTGTCGCAACAATGAATAAAAACGCCATCGTGATTACCGCATAAAGCATCGCGTTACTTTGTGTGCCCCTCGGTGCTGGCATCTGGAACTCCTTATAACTAATTGAAAATACAGATAATTAAACGTAATTTAGCCCCTATAGTATGCTTTTTAAGCTCACAGGAGTCAAGAAAAAATTCCTCGCTTTACTCCAAAAAGCCTTTTGGGCAGCCAATTTACAGTTTCGGCAGTATCTGCAGCAATTCACTCAGAGATTCTATCCGCCGGTTCGCCCTGGCGAAAGGCTCTTCAGGGCTTTTGCTGTGCATCGAACTGTCGCGTCTGATACAGATCGTGGCAAATCCCAGCCGGTTCGGAGCAATGAAATCCTTCAGCTCATTATCACCCACATACACACAATTTCCAGCCTGAACGCCCAGGCAACTGAGCACTTTTTCAAATCCGACCGGCGAAGGTTTCCAGAATTCGCGACCAAGCTCCTCAGTAAATATGATGCATTTGAAATACTTTTCGATACCCAGCGCAGCAACTTTCAGCCTTTGAGCAGGCAAATAGCCGTCGGTTAGTAACGCAAGATTATACTTTTCAGACAATATCTTCAGCACCTTTCTGCTTTCCTCCGGCAATGCTATATCGGGCTTATGCCTGCGGTATATTTCCACCAGCTTTGAGATGAATTGACAATCATAGCCTATCCCAAGTTTATCGAGAGCTGCGTTAAACGTATTTGTTCGGTTTCCACAGCAGAACTGTTCCCATAAAGCATCAAAGACCATGGATTGATTTACACCATTTTTTAGTTGCGCAACAGCATGAGCAACCGCCGCAAAGCCGCTGCGACAGTAATCGACCTCATTATAGATGGTGTCATCGAGGTCAAAAACAACTGTGTTTATCATATGTCGGCCTGATTATGCTTTACAAAACGTTAATTCCGGCTAAAATCTTTAGATAATATACACTGAACTGTAAAAAAGTAAAAACCAAAAAATGACAAAACAAAGACTCCAAAAAGTGCTCGCCTCTGCCGGAGTAGCTTCAAGACGCAGGTCTGAAGAGCTGATTCTCGAGGGGCAGGTCCGCGTCAACTCTCAGGTCGTCGAAAATATTCCATTTTTTGTAGACCCCGAAAAAGACAAAATTACGGTATTCGGCAGAAGAATCCAGCCGCAGCAAAAGGTTTACTATATTCTGAATAAACCCAAAAACGTTATCTGCACCAGCTCAGACCCGCAAGGCAGGCGAACCGCTCTCGATCTCATTGGTGCAAAGCAACGCCTCTTCTGTATCGGCAGACTTGATATCGAAACAACCGGCGCAATCATTATAACCAACGATTGTGAACTTGCGAATAAGCTGACACATCCGCGATTTGAGATCGCAAAAACATATCTCGCACGGGTGAGAGGCAGGGTGAGTACTGAGGATGTTGATAAACTTCGCAAAGGTATTCATCTGGCCGAAAGAAAGACCGCTGCAGCGATGATTAAAGTTCTCAGGCAGGGACATACCGAATCGCTCATTCAGATAACCCTTCATCAGGGAATCAATCGCCAGGTGCGCCGGATGTTTGCAAAAATCAACCACAAGGTGCTTTCTCTCAAGCGCACACACATAGGAAAGATTAGCGTACACGGCCTTGGTATCGGCAGATACAGACAACTTACAAAAAGTGAAGTGGCGTATCTCCAAAAGATAACTAAAAAGGCTTCTGCAATATAGAAGGAACTTTACTTAATGAAAACATGCAAAATGGAGCCGGTCCGATTCTTAAGTGAATCCGATATGCGGAAAATACACGAAGGTGCTTTACGCATATTGGAGCGGACCGGGATGAAAGTCGATCACCTCCAGGCGCTGGAATACCTGCGGCAGGCGGGATGTTCGGTCGATATGGACCGGCGCACTGTAAAATTCCCTCCTGAAGTAGTCGAAAAAGCCGTCGCCAAAATGCGCACAAATTTCGCCCAGCCGGACCGCTGCCCTAAAAGAATGTCCGTGCGATACTCACAGGTTCGCTTCGACAATCACCCTTTCAGGATACATCACGATTTCTCCGTAAGCGCAGGAGGCTTTTGCTGCTTTATCTGGGATATGCAGGGAGCACGCAGGTATGCCGATATTCAGGATGTTCGAAACTCTCTCAAACTCGCCGACAAACTCGATCAGATACAATACACCGGACTTCCATGCGCTGCCCAGGAGATTCCCATCGAATACAGAGCGGTGGCTATGGCCGCTGAGCTGGCTAAAAACACTCGAAAGCTCGGCGGTATAGAAACCTTCAAAGCACAGGACGTCGATTACATCTGCCGCATCGGACAACTCGTCGCAGGCGGAGTTGAAGAACATCGCAGGCAGCCCATTCTTGTCGGTTACGCCGAGGCGCGCACACCGCTTTGTATAGATGAAGTTATGGCTGATGTCATGATCGCCCATCTTGAGAAGGGTCTGCCCCAGAGCATCGACACCATGCCCAATGCCGGCGCAACAGCGCCAATAACCGCAGCAGGCGCGCTTTCTCTCGGAATCGCAGAAACGCTCGGCGGACTTGTCCTGGGCTTCGCCATAGATACAGACGCCACAATGACTATCGACTGTACTGCCGGTTATTGCGATATGCGGTCGATGCTCTTCAGATACGCAGGCGCAGAACGAATTCCCCTGATCTCCGCCAGAATCCAGATGATCAGCGAATACTATGGCTGTCCCTCAGGCGTCCATGGCGGAAAAACCGACTCCTGTGTACCAGGCATACAGGCCGGTGTCGAAAAAGCTGTTTCAATGCTCAGCGTCGTCCTCGCAGGAGCTATCGGCTTCGGAACGGTAGGTCAGCTCGAGAACGGCCTTACCTTCAGCCCGCTTCAACTAGTCATAGATAACGAAATTGCGTGTTACATCCGCAGATGTGTGCGCCCGGTCGAAGTAAACGATGAAACATTGGCACTTGACCTGATCGAGCAAACAGGCATAGATGGCAACTTCGTCAATTGCGAGCACACTTTTGCTCACTTCAGGGATGAACTGCTGCTCTCACCGTTTTTCGAGGCCATGCAGTGGGGAGTCGCAGATTCGCTGGATAAAGAACGCTTCGAAAAAATGGCAGCCAAAAAAGCTCGCGAATTGATGGCAGTGGAATCGGAACCCGTCCTTACCCCTGAACAGGAAGCCGAAATTGACGAAATAGTCGCACAGGCAAAAAGTGAATTGACAACTTGACGTCCTCTACGACAGATGGTCAAGAATTTTGTCAACAGTGGTCATAGCCGCCGCGGTGCATTCATCAGCCGCACCGTAGTATATGGTAATATCGCCATCCTTGCTTACCCTCGCTCCCGTCGCAAAGACAACATTTCCGTAAAACCCCCTCAATTCATAAGGCGCCTCCGGCTGCATCAGTGGAACCTCTGAGCGGGCAAGAACCTTTCCCGGATCTTCTGAATCCAGTAAAACTGCACCTAACGAGTACTTATCCTTTTCATCTGAGCCGTGATATATCTCCAGCCAGCCATCTGAAGTCTTGATAGGAACACAACCGGCTCCGGTCTTAACCGAATCAAAATAACCCGCCCGCGGCAAGACTACAGGGCGATGCTCACCCCAGTTTATGCTGTCTGATGAAGAGGCAAGCCATATCGACGGCAAACCAATGTATTTGGGAACAGGCCTGTGTAGCGCGTAAAATCTGCCGTCGATCTTTTCCGAAAAAATTGTAACATCCGGATTTTCCGGGCAGAAGATTATTCCCCGCCTGCTGAAACTCTCAAAATCATTCGTTGTTATCAGCGACGTGCATATCCCGTTTTCACTTACTGCCTTGCATGCAATATAGTATGTCTCATCAATTCTCGTAATTCTCGGATCCTCCAGCCCGAAGCTCTCCCACGCCGTTTCCGGAAAAACCGCAGGTCTCTCATCTACTGTGAACTTCCGCCCGTCATTGCTTCGCGCAATCCGCAGATGAGAGATGCTCGTCAGCTTCATCTGCCCCTTATACCGGAAACTTCGCGAATCCGGGATTTCCACGTCACAAGCATTGTTCTTCACACGAAGATACTCGACCCTGCCCGTATCAGGGTTATATATCGGAGCAATCTGTTCGTCAGGAGCTTTGTCTTTCGGCCGCTCAGCCACACGCACAAGCAGTATAGTCTGTCCCTTGTATTCTGCCGCTCCGGGATTAAAAGCACCTGCCACTTCCCAGTCATCACGGCTCGGACGAACATCCGCCGGCCTTATCAGCGGGTTCTCCTGAAGTCTCTCGATAAGCATATCTGTCTCCGCATTTGCTTTTGAACACAGTTTAACCGGATAAAACCGCACAGGCAACATCCTTGTTTACAGAATCCTCCCTTTCCCAGCCCCTCATAATGAAAAACGATTAGCCGTTTACACTATTTGCCGTGTGAGTATAATGTCCGATATGGAACTAAGAGACAAGCGAATAGCTGTGCTTTCGCCTGTGGCGTGGCGAACTCCCCCTCGCGGATACGGAGCATGGGAAACTGTCGCAGGTAATATTGCAGAAGGCCTTGCGGCACGCGGCTGGGATGTTACGCTTTTCGCAACAGGCGATTCGATAACAAAAGCAAAACTTGTCAGCGTCATCCCGCGCGGGTACGAAGAGGACAAAAAAGCCGAGGCAAAAGTCTGTGAATGTCTCCACATCTCCCACCTCATGGAACACGCCGAACAGTTTGACCTGATTCACAATAGTTATGACTTTTTGCCCCTTACCTATTCACGATTGATAAAAACACCGATACTTACCACAATTCACGGCTTCAGCTCGCCCCGGATACTCAAAGTCTACCGCAAATACAAAGAGCTTTACTACGTTTCGATAAGTGATTCGGACAGGGACCCTCATCTGCCGTATCTGGCAACTGTTTATAACGGCATCGATTTGTCAACCCTCACTTTTCACGAAGAACCCGGCGACAAGCTCGTCTTCCTCGGAAGAATTCACCCTGACAAGGGAACACACCTCGCAATTGAAACCGCAAAAAAATATGGAATGGACCTCATCATTGCCGGCATCATTCAGGACGCCGATTATTTCGCAAATCTCATCAAACCCCATATTAACGGCACTTCCATCAAATACCTGGGGCCTGTAACCCCCCGCCGGCGTAATGAACTCTTTGCTCATGCCTTCGCCGTTCTCCATTTGAATACAATCCCCGAACGCTTCGGACTCGTATTGGCAGAAGCCATGGCAACAGGTGTCCCCGTAATCGCCATGGACCTTGGCTCATGCAGAGAAGTAATCGTCCACGGCCGGACCGGCTTTCTTGTAAATAACGTTGACCAGGCCGTTCAGGCCCTGGCCGGGATACAACAGATAGATCGCACGGCATGCAGAAAACGAGTCGAAGAAAACTTTACAATAGATCATATGATCGATGGCTACGAAAAGGTCTATGCCGAAATATTCCGCAGAGAAGCAAAAAAACGCAAAGGAAAATAAGGATGGCACATAATTTCGTAAAACGTTATGCAGGCAACCCCATTCTCACACCCAAAGACGTGCCCTACAAAGTTGAAACCGTCCACAATGCAGCCGTTGCAAAATTCGACAAAAAATACGTGATGCTTTTTCGCTCACATCGCGACAACGGAAGAAGCATAATAGGCATCGCCGACAGCAGCGACGGCTTCAACTTCAAGGTCGAACCCCAGCCGTTTATGCTCCCAGCCAAGGACGGTATCTTCGCAGAATATGAACAGTACGGCCTGGAAGACCCGCGAATTACACCTCTCGATGGCGCATATTATATAACATACAGCGCTTATTCCCCTCATGGTGTCCGCATCGGCCTGGCGCGAACAATTGACTTCCGCACCGTCGAACGCATCGCCTTTATCACCCAGGCCGACTATCGAAATACCGTTATCTTCCCCGAAAAAATCCATGATAGCTATGTAAAGCTTGATCGGCCGCACAGCGACATCAGCCCATGGGCGATATGGATAAGTTATTCAAAAGACCTCATCCACTGGGGCCGTTCAAGAGTAATCATAAAACCTGTGAAGTATCACTGGGATGAAATGAAAATCGGCCCGGGCGCGCCGCCAATAAAAACAGAAAAAGGGTGGCTCAACATCTACCACGGCGTTTTTCCCACAATGGATGGGTGTGTCTATCGGCTCGGTGTTGCTCTGCATAAACTTGATGACCCAGCCGTTGTCCTGGGAGTCGCAGATCGCTGGATTCTACAGCCCGAGGACCCATGGGAAATGGTTGGTTACGTCCATAATGTTGTCTTTACCTGTGCCGCTGTCCCCGAAGATGACGGCACGTTAAAACTTTACTGGGGAGCCGCAGACAAAGTCATGTGCGCAGGAACTGCCATAATCGACGAACTTGTGAAACTATGCCTGACCGACTCGCGAAGCCCATTGTAACTTCCACAATAACACCGTTTTTAACGTCCCCCCTTCCTGAACCTTCATGCTCCTTGTGATGAGATTAAAGTATTACCCTATAATTTTACCGAATTGCTGTCGGCTGCCTGAGTCTTTTTCAATTTCGCCCATTTACTGAAATCCATCTCCATCGCCCCGCCAAGAAGTTCGCTCCTGCATTTGAGGAAGCTGCCGCCATCATCAAAGGTAAACACAGCGGGCAGGTAATCCTTTTCATCCGATGAAGCTGCCTCAGGATTTTTCTTGAGATATTTGTACGTATAAACGTTGCCTTCTGCAGCGTATGGTTTACCAAGAAGCATTTGAACTTCGTTGACATCCGGCAGATGTATCTCATTGGCGTCTGCCGACCCCGCTCCCCCTGTTATGCTCCTTTTCGCGATATCGATTTTCGCATTCCCCATTGCTTTCAAAATAGCAATAAACATCCATTTCGGTATCACCGCGAAAAACCTTTTATCAATATGGCATTCGCTAAACCTGTCTCCTGTAAAGATAAATCTTACGTTTATGTCGTAATTATCCGCCTCATCTTTTTGCGATGGATACTGTTTCTCAAGCGTATAATCATAAAAAAGTCCGCCGACACCGTTCGACTCAGCGGATGGTTTCTGCTTCATTATCCGTATTACATCGTCAGGCAGCAGCACCGGCTCTTTGGCAACAATGCGAATCTTCTCATCTTCCGTGATCTCATAATATTCTTCAAACCGCGCAAGCTGACCCTTCACCTGCTGAAGACGAAGATAAAAACACCCCGATGCAGCAAGACATAGAAGACACGCAAAGACAAAAAGCACTATTGTACGCTTACTCATTCCCCTTATCTCCTATCGTAAAATAAATTGCCCTCCATTCTACCCCTGCAATTTGTACTTTTCAACTAATTCCACCCCCCAAAGGTGCTATTGACATATTAACCAAAAGAAGCTGCAAAAGGATCGCCGTTCAGGCAGAAACAGGCAAATCGAATATCAAACAAAATCTCGACAAAATAAAAAATGGCTGTATGGTTGGGACTCTTACAGCCATTTTTGGATAGTTAAAGATAGGTTGGTTAGGAAGTTCTTTTTCTCAAAAACAATCCACCAAAGCCTATTAAAAGTAATGAGCAAGGTTCAGGGATTGTTGCTCCAAAAATATCACCATCTGACTCCCACACTACTGTGTTGCCACTGATAGAAGGTCTAAGCTGGTCTCCTAAGCCAGTGGCTATTGGAAATTCTGTTTGGGTCAGTAAATCATAGCCATAGATATCATAATCACCATTACGGTTGTCCATCCAAACAACGAAGTTATCACTAATTGAAGGAAACTCTTGTAAGCCAATATTTGTGGTAATCTGAAATTCGGCCTGAGTATCCAAGTTATATCCATAGATATCTTCGTTTGAATTATTATTGCGGTTTCGACTGTCACTCCAAACAACAATATTGCCACTAATACTTGGATACTGTTGGGCTATGTCCTGTGTGCAAATTTCAAATTCAGTTTCAGAAGCCAAATCGAAACCATATATATCCCAATTTTTGCCCCCATTACGAAGATCACCCCATACTACAACATCACCATTTGTAACTGGATTGTATTGATAACTGGGAGCAGTAGAGATAGGAAATCTTGTTCCTGCTGAGGTATCATATCCATAAATATCGTAGTCGTCTGACCCTTTGTGCTCCACTCCAAAAACAGTATTACCAACTATATCAATTCCAGGCCGCTGTTTACCATCCGACCAAACAACATAATCTGTCTGAGTTGAAATATTATAGCCATAAATCCCCATAGTAGCTGTATCTGACCATATAATATTATCTCCATCAATTGCTGGACTCCAACCCCACCAAGTGCATGTTAGGCTTGTAGCGATAACATGGTCTTGACCTGTTGATAAGTTTTTATAATGTACAGGACCACTTGGACCATTACCAAAATCAGCATCAATCCAAGCAACTGTGTCTCCATCAATCACTGGATGGCTTTGACCCCCGTTCCCTGTGTAAATAGGAAATTCAACTATATCATAATTCCCTGCTGTTGCTTCAATCCCACATACAACTACCCCCACTACCAATACCATCACTATATTCTTCATTCTCATATCCTCCTCTTAAAAAATTATTTTTTATTTTCTTTTTCTCAAAAACAAAGAACCAAGGCTTATTAAAAATAATGAACAAGGTTCAGGAATTACTGCCCCGTAGATATCTCCCCCTGACTCCCATATTACTGTATTGCCGCTAATTGCAGGGTGCATCTGGTCTCCTAATCCTGTTGCTACGGCAAACTCGGTTTGAGTTAGTAGATCATATCCATAGATATCCCAGTCACCATTACGGTTTTCATGCCAAACAACGATATTGCCACTAATTGCGGGATATTCTTGGTTTCCAAGACCTACTGCTATTTG
>JBDRHL010000223.1:0-5566 GCA_043816955.1 Planctomycetota bacterium
ATCCGAAAGGTATCATTGATGTCGCAAAACGTATTAGACTAAGGAGAAAAGATAATGTCAGAAATATATATAGTTGCAGCTAAGCGTACCCCCCAGGGCCGATTTATGGGCGCACTGTCAAAGTATTCTGCGGTGGATATGGCGATAATGGCCGGTAAAGCCATTCTTGAAAAGGTACAACCTGAGCAGGTTGACCAGGTAATTGTCGGAAATGTCCTTGCAGCCGGACAGGGGATGAACACAGCTCGCCAAATAGCAGTCAAACTGGGCATTCCTGTTGACAGTACCGCTTTTACTGTAAATATGATGTGCGCTTCAGGCATGCAGGCCGTTATATTAGCGGCCCAAGCTATAAAGTTGGGGCGGGCTAACACTGTTCTTTGCGGCGGGACTGAGTCAATGTCCAGCGCACCTTATTTGCTTGATCGAGCAAGATTTGGCTACAAACTTGGCGACGGTGTATTAATTGATTCATTGCTGTCTGATGGCTTAGTGGATAGTTTCGATAAAGAGCATATGGGTTTTACCGCCGAGCGAATTGCTCAACAGTATCAAATCAACAGGCGTATGCAGGATGAATTTGCAATCAGAAGCCACCGCAACTATGCCGAGGCTCAGGCAAAGGGTAAATTTAATGACGAACGTATCGTGCTTAAAGAACTCGAACAGGATGAGCACCCTCGTCCAGATACGACCATAGATAAGCTTGGCTCCTTGAAGCCGACCTTTCGGAATGATGGCACGATTACGGCGGGTAATGCTTCAGGTATTAACGACGGTGCGGCAATGTTAATCGTATGTGACCAAAAAACGGCCAAGAAAAACGGGTGGAAGCCGCTTGCCAAAATTTGTGATTGGGCTGCGATTGGATGCGACCATAGAATGATGGGTCTCGGCCCGGTTTACGCAACACAAAAGATCTGCAGGCAGCAAAACTTAAAAATTGACGATTTTGATACCATAGAAATTAACGAGGCCTTCGCCGCACAGGCAATTGTTTGTATGCAGCAACTACAGATTGATATTGACCGTCTCAACCTTGAAGGGGGGGCAATCGCATTAGGTCATCCCATTGGTACCAGCGGTGCGCGTCTTTTGGTACATCTTTCCCATCGTATTAACCGTGGCGAGAGCAGCAAGGCGTTAGCCACATTATGTGTAGGCGGCGGCATGGGAGTTGCTATGGCCTTGGAAAAAACGATTTGATTTTAACATCAAGTATATATGGTTCGGCTGAACCTCATATTCACTGGCCAGCTCGGCGATGGTTTTATCGCCTTTTGCCGCAGCCAACGCAAGAGTTGTTTTACAAAGTACGCTGCATCCTTTAACTCATACTGCATCTGTTACAGTTCATGTTTTATAAACTTGATACAACGCCTCATAACGTATTTTGTTATTTTCATAGCTTTGCTCCATTGGGCTGCCCCACCCGACGCAGCCCAATAGCCTATTTTCGTAATAGTGCACCCATCTTATTGTATTAATCGGCCATGTTAAGAAGCTCTCAGGATAGGTTTGTTCTATAATTTGGGCAGGAAAAAACTTGTACTATAGGAAATAGCTTGCAAAAGATGAGGCATAAGCTCTGATCAATGATGGCTTTTATCGGCAAATTTGTCGCACCTGATATGGCCTAGGAAATAAGCTGGACGGAAAGGGCACTCAAAGTGGCGCTACTATTCTTCAATGCGATTGATCAGAATTCCACAGAAGTCAGTCCCTCTCGGATAGCATACTTTGTCAGTTGTGCAATGTTGTCAATGCCGAGTTTGTTCATAACATGCCGCCTGCTCGCATCAGCAGTCTTAGGACTTATGCTAAGGCGCAATGCAATTTGTTTAGTCGTCAAACCTTCTGCTGCAAACTGAATGATTTTACGTTCACGAGCTGTCAGGTCGCTGGCAAGTGATTTCTCAGGCAGCGATTGCTCGCTGATATAATCCTCTACAACAACGTCAGTTATCTTCGGACTTAGGTAATAGCCATTATTACGTACCACTTCTATTGCCTTAAGGACTTCATCAAAAAGATAGGATTTCAAGACGTAGCCCAAGGCCCCAGCTTTGAGCATCTCAATAACAAATTGTTTCTCTGAATGCATAGACAAAGTAATGATTTTGATAGCAGAATTTTCTTTTAAAATAAGGCGAGTAGCCTCAATGCCGTTCATATCAGGCATGGATATATCCATTAATATAAGATCCGGTATCAATTCCTTTGCAAGTTCGACTGTTGTCTGACCATCCTCAGCTTCCCCAACTACTTCTATCTCCGGGTCCTCATCAATCAGGCGTCTTAATCCTTGTCGTACAACTCCATGGTCATCAGCGATTATTATATTCATACTCATAGCCTCCCTCTCGCCGGAATTTGTTCTTTCGATTTCAGCGGTGTAGTGATTGTAAATTTTGTACCTTGGCCGGCCTTGGATTCAATCTGAAGATTTCCCCCTATGTATTCTAATTGCTCTTTGATACTAAAAAGCCCAAATCCTGCGGTTTTGCTTGGCAGTAATGTAATCTCAGCGGCATCTAATCCCACTCCATCATCCTCAACACAAATGTGTATATTGTCGCCAGATTGATAAATACGAACCTTTACCTTATGTGCCTGGGCATGCTTGACAACATTTATAAGCAGCTCCCGGATGCTGCGGTACAGGCAAGTACGAACGGCCTCCTCAAGATTACTGACCTTTACACCGTTTATTTCAACACGAATACCATGTTTTTCCTGAATCTCTTCGGTTAGGTATTTCTCAATAGCGGCTGCCAGACCCAGCTCGTGAAGTACAGGGTCAGCAAGCTCAAATGTCAGTGAACATATATCTTCGATAATATTGTCGATTTCCTTGCATACGTTGTTCAAAGAGGCGGACATCTCGGTATCGGAAGTTAACCTCATTGAAGACTGTAACTCGAACTTAGCTAAAGCCAATTTCTGACTGACATTGTCGTGCAGCCCTGCAGCGATTCTTCGTCTTTCGCGATCCTCGGTAAACAATAGCTGTGTGGTCAAAGACTTAAGCTGTTTTTGGTAGTGCTGAATCCTTTGTTCTGTCTTCTTGCGATCGGTAATGTCATAGACGATGCCGTCGACTCCGGTAAAGCTCCCGTCTTCTTTAAATATCGATACTTTATGGTCGCTGACCCATCGAGTTTTCCCATCTTTGGTGATTATGCGATACTCCTGTACAACATCCATGGGCTGCTCCTGCAGCTTGCTGCTTTCCTCCAGGACCCATGACCTATCGTCGGGGTGGATTAAACTCAGCCAGTTAACCTTGTTTTCACCAAACTCTTCAGATGAATACCCACAAATCATTTGTGAGTTTAAGATCATCTCAACGGACCAGTTAGTTTTTCTACGGTAAATCATGCCAGGAATGTTTAAAGCCAAACTATGAAACTTTTCCTCGCTCTCCCACTGTGCTTCTTCAGCCTGTTTGCGCCCGGCTTCTTCGTCAATCGCCCTAAGGCCGATTGCAATAGCATAAGCAAGTTCTTCAAGCAGCTTTACCTCCTCATCGTCGAAGGCATCTTCCTTGCCTGAATAGACATTGAGAGCTCCGATGACTTTATCTGCTCCGAATATGGGTATGGCAGCGGACGAACGGTAGCCTCTTTTCAATGCTTTTTCGCACCAGGGTTCATATCTTGGGTCGGTGGCTATAAATCTCATAACATTCGTTTTTTTTGTTCTTATTGCTGTACCGGTCGGCCCCTTACCGTACTCAGTGTCGTCATAGGTAATCTTTATAGAATCAAGGTATCCTTCTTCAAAACCAGCCTGTGCTGCAGGTATAACCTGTTTTGTCTTCTCATCACAGAAACCAATCCAGACCAGTTTGTATGCGTATTCCACAATTCTTTCACATGCCTTCTCGAGTAACTCACACCTGTCTTTAATTAGAAATATATCCTGGTTTACGCTTGTAATTGTTTTTTGTACCTTGCTGAGTCTTATTAACCTTTCTTCTACTCTTTTACGCTCGGTGATGTTTTCAAATACTGCAGCGAAATAACCCTTTTGGGGGCTATACACTGAGATGGACAACCATATTTTGAGAGGTTGAAAAAATATATCGAAGCGAGTCTCTTGTGCTGTCAAGGCAACCTTACCATAGATATCAAACAGCTCGGGATGTAAATCTTTGATGCCCGGTATTGCTTCAGTAACTTTTTTACCAAGGACATTTTCCTTCTTCAATCCAGTCAGTTTTTCAAAGGCATTATTTATGTCAAGATAAACAAAATCTATCGGGCGGCCGTTGTCGTCTAACAAGATTTTGCAGTAGGCAAAACCGTTTAGCATATTCTCAAACAATGACTGGTATTTGAACTTGCTGTCTCGCAGTGCCTGCTCGGCCTCCTTGTGCTCGGTGATGTCAGAGACGATATGAACAGCCGCAATGAGTTTCTGGTCGGCATCTAATATCGGATCTACCGTTATTTGGAACCATTTGTCTTCCACCTGCAATTCTTGTGTTTCCCTGCGATGTGTTTTCTGTATGCATAACCAGGGACAGCCCTCGAAACGATATGGCTTTTTGTGTATAAATTGGCAGGGGCTGTGTCCTGTTACCTCGGATGCGGACTTTGAAGTTAACTTTGACATCGCAGTATTGCACTGCAGGATTTTCCCTTCCGAATTCAGAATACAGATAGCATCATTAATGGCGTCAAACGTGTGCTGCCAGTATTCGATAGAACGCCGAAGTGCTTCTTTGTCTGTCTTGCGAGCACTGGGATCTCGTCTGACGGGCACTACTTTTGCTTTTTGTGAACGTAGGGATTTGTTTTCTTCGATGGGAGTTTTTTCAGCTTTTTCTGGCCTACGCATTGTTCTGCTTCCTGTAGATTTATTGACCATTTACACTTTACTTTCAGATACGAAAGCCAATACCTATGGTCTATGCAGCTTTTCCTCGCCTACATTGGTCTTATATCTAACTTTTATGGGGTTTACATGAACATGTCAAGCTTTTTTGCTACTTTTCTTGCTACTTTTCCAGTTGCAAGAGGTTATATAAAATGTCGACCAATTTTTTGTTTTTAGTAAACCACTGATACCAATTGTGCTTGGCAACTGACAATATCACATCTATTTTTTATGATTGGTATAATTGGGCATCTTAGCCCGGAAAGGAGCCGAAAATGGCAAAGTCAAAAGACGTAATAAAGCAAATCAGAAAAGCAACTCGCAGAAAATTCTCAGCAGACGAGAAAATCCGCATAGTTCTGGAAGGTTTCAGGGTTGAAGGTTTAGTCAAAACTCTTTCTGAACAGTTGTTCTCGAGACTCCTCACGGAGAGCAGTAAACCGCATTAGAGAGAACTCTTTTCCGAGATTTACCTGATTGTCAGGTTCCGGCGCTAGCCGTCGTTTTCTACTCTCTACTATCAACTCTCTACCGCTCTATTCACCTAAGGTGAATCGGGGTGACTGGACTTGAACCAGCGGCCTCCTGCTCCCAAAGCAGGCGCTCTAGCCAAACTGAGCTACACCCCGCAAAAACGGATTTGACAGGGAAAAGTTATACTACACTATACCTGCAACTATTG
>JBDRHL010000224.1:0-2451 GCA_043816955.1 Planctomycetota bacterium
GCAAATACATTCTTGCGTGAGATACTTAATCCGTGCAATCTGCGTAATCTGCGGATCGCTACTATACACCCTGCATTTCGTCCTGACAAGCCAATAGCGAGCGCATTCCCCTATTTAACCACTCAACCGCTTAACCAATTCCCAATTCCCCTTTTAATATCTTAAAATTTTCAGCAGAATAATATTCCCGTTGTTCTTTTTCTAATAATGAGCCAAGCCTGACTGTATAATCTCTCCGAGAAAAAGCATTAATAAGCCCGAGAACCTCTCTTAGCGTATCATCAGATGCCTTCAGCGGCACACCTTTCTTAAACAGAAATTCCATGTCAAAGACATCCCTGATTTCCTGACGATCCAGAAATGCCTCAAGCTTTGATTCCATCATGTCGCTTAATGATACAGCCTTTAAAAAAACCTGCGTATTTGCATATTTGCTGTAAGCGATTACCTGTTCCACATGGATTTTTTTGACTTCCCTGCGAATTTCCAGTTTCAGGCTCCTTGGATAAGCATGCGATCTCAGTTCAAAAAGAATTGTATGAAATTTCTTTGCGCTGTCCTTTATATCATAATGCTTTGCAAGATAAGCCTTCATATTCTCAAAGAACCCCTGCTTCAGCTCCTTGATAACCCAAAAATCCAGATCAACGGAAAATCGATTGAGGTTATGGCACAGGCGCAGCATGGTCCCGCCGCCAAAGACAATCTGCGTGAGAAATTTACCGCTGTTGAGCCTGTCCAGGACCTCAAGCTCAAACCGTTCCTGCATGATTAAATCCTGCATAGCCCCCTGATAGTTCTCTGCGTTTTTTCAGGGAAAATGGCCATGATATCGGCAAGCAACTTCTTATCCAGCGTCTCCAGATCACAAGCATGCCAATCCATGGAATATTTCCCGAACGCGCAAAGATGCGCTGTATCAACAACCGCCTTTTCCTTCGTAGCAATAAAAAGATCTTCGTGCCTTACAAATCCAAAGTAATACTCTTTTTTAAACTTGTAATAATTAAACGCAACGCCCTCTGCCTCGAATCTAATCGACCGTTTAACAGAAATATTATCATACCAGCCTATCTGCACCTGGGTAGTAATTCCGTAAAATGAAAGCGCTGTCACACAAGAAACATAGGAAGGAACCTGTAAATAATTGGCTATTTTGTAGTAATCCTCACGGTTATAATGTGGCCAGTTTCCAGCCAATACATAAAAATTTTTCTTTAACCTTAAAAAAAAACCATTTTTAACATAACGGCTGCATAATACCTGAGCGGATTCATTTTTAATTCCAGCAGTTTCCGCCAGGTCACTCACAGAAAAGAACAATTTATTCGATAAATAATTCAGAACTTTTGTTTTCATAACGCAAACATACATCCTTAACAATTGCGTTAAGAATATATACTCAGACAATATATGTCAACTAAAAACGACCCCCTGTTTCTGGCCTATCTTTTAGCTTCTACGCTTCTCTCTCCGCGCCTTCGCGTCTTTGCGTGAGATACTTAATCCATGCAATCTGCGCCTGCCCCGCAGCTCCGGCAGATGGTACTGGGATTAAATATACCTTCTTCCATTAAACGAAAGACAAAAAGTTGCGCGCCATATTATAGAGTTTGGAATAAGAGACTCTCATCCGGATGTCCCTGAGATTTTAGATATGAAAGCATGGCAGGATGAAATTGCAGGAAGGCCGTTTAATCTAAAACAGGCAGCAGAGTATCTCGGAGTATCATCTGTTACCCTCAGAAGATGGGTTAAAACTGGTCGAGTATCAGCCCATAAAATAGGCAGAGCATATACATTTGATGTAAGGTATCTCAAGGAACTGAAAAAAGCTCATATGACGAAATGAGAGTTTAAATCACATCACGTCCCTCGCACAGCCTCCCCGCCCCAAGCAACCACTAAAAAGCATAAATACCAATTGGTTGAATAAGTTATTTACTTATTTATGGACGTCCCACACTTGCCACACACTTGCTTCCCAGACAATCCCATGATCAACTTTCATATGGCCAAAGTTTTGCACGCCACGGGAGATACATCAGCCGCTATATCTAGTCTTAACAGAGCCATATCCTTAAACTTAGAGAGCCCGTATAAAAAAGAAGCAGACGCTATGCTGCAAAAACTCAAAAGTTTTATGGAAAAGACAGATGATCTGGAAGAAGCCCTTGAATCACCTATAATTTCTCCTGATTTAGATGTATCAAATCTTGAAAAATTGCCATGGAGCAACGAGCAAGAGTGAAATCCATATCCCTCATATCTTTTCTTAGCGTATTTTTGGCGTCCTTGGCGGTGAAATTAGAAGCTATCGCATTTAGGCTTATAAGAATCAACTTCAGGTGCAACTGTAACATAACCGATATCAGGCAGTTTCTTAATATCCCTTTTGGGCACCTTAAAATCTATAAGAGATCGCTTATATTGAGGAGACTTAAATGATAT
>JBDRHL010000225.1:0-2422 GCA_043816955.1 Planctomycetota bacterium
CCTTTTCCGGGCAAAGATGCATCAATGGGTCTGACTGTAAATTGTCGATCTGTTCTTTTACATCAAGGTAATTTTCATCTATTTGCAGAATCTGCTTAAAATAGTCTTGTGCAAGGCCCGGCTCTTTGAGCTTCCGCAACAGTTCCCCAAACGCATATAGTGAGGGCAGGGCTGCTTGACTATTACCCAATCCTTCAACCAGAGCCAGGCAAGATTCAAGCTCCCAAAGGGGCTGCTTTTGTGCTTTTGCCGTATCTGCCAAGATCAAGCCTGCCTCGACAGAAAAACCTCGATGACGGAGTTCATCTACAATACCAGCTATCTGGCTGCGGCTGCCGGAATCCGCGATGCCCTCTTTTGCCTGGGAAAGTTTTTTGTCCCGCCATTGTCTGTTACTTTTTAGTTGGTCTCTGGATACCAGGTCTATCGGCAAGCCGATAGTACTGCGTAAGTCGAGATTAACAAATCGCGGCCCGGGCGAAAGCTCACCATCAACCTTCCAAATCTGGCCGCTGCCATCAGTGTAGACCGTTATTATCGAATCTGTCCCTATCCAACTGACGGCTAAAACCCCTAATGGGGCCGAAGCTCCTGTGATAAGTTTGTCCACAGAAGAAGACCACAGCTTAATCATCGTGTCTTCTAAACCGGCAGTTACCACATATTCACCGCCATATGCTAAAGCACAAAAGTCACCATTATGGGTATTAACAATATGCCTGGCGAAGCTATTGTGCGGGTTATACAGATGAAGATCGCCATTGCGAGAAGGATGCATCAACAATCCATTGATAGAGTTGTAATCTAAAGATATAAGAGCACGTATCTTTGGCAAGTCAATCGGATCGCTTTCAAACTTGACCTCAAGGGTATCCATATCCCATACTCGAAGTATATTGTCTTCACCAATACTTGCCAGTATAAGTGAGCCCAATTGTCGCAGGGCAAACACCCCATTAGGATGGGCGGTAGTTTCTGCTAACTGACACTTCTCTGATACTGACCAGACTTTAATCTTGCCATCAAGACCGCCCGAAGCCAGAATGTCATCTGTACAAAAGGCAAGACTAACAACACTGGGTTGATGGAATATCTCAAAAAGAGGTAGACTGTTTTCTGATGCCAGGAAGTTTGAAAGGCCGTGTACCTGCAAAAGCCCTGCCTTGGTGCCTGCTGCTATTCTGGTACCGTTCGGGGAAATGGCTAACGCATAGACAGAATAGCCGCGATTGAACTGAGAAATAAGCAACGGCTTAGCCTCCTCACTTGGCTTTGGCCACATCATAAGCGAGGAATTTTTGCTGCCACCGCCTGCAAATACTATTGTTTCGGCTGCCGTATTCAAACCTGCCCCCCACTGAAGTTATGATAAAATTTCGGCATTGTTATCCGGTAATTACCGCTGCTGCGTCCACTAAAAGTTCCCAGTCCCATGTGGATCTTGTCTGAAATACTACCGTTTCGTTGATTTGTAGGTGAACCAAGAGCAGGCTTCGGGTATTCGATAATAGTTTCATGCCCCGTTGCAGTCCCGTAGCGTTCTGTATCAAGAATGGCAATTGTCTGAGTGGTTACTTTAGGTAGCTTCATGGCATTACTTTCGTTTTCAAGTGGGATGTAACTGCTGGCTTCAGCCGGGCTCATTGCCCTTTTTGACATACGGCGGCAACTATCAAGGGCCGAACCGGCTTCATCGATAAGCTTCTTTATTTTATCTGCTTCATGGCTGGCAATCTGTTTGGCATTTTGCAATTTTACTGAAGAACCATTTTGCAAAGTATCAAGGTCCTGGCACACTGTCTCTAAATGTTTACGAAGAACTTTTTCGATTTCCAACAAACGCTTTTTAGCTTTCTCTGATTTAACGAGGAAATCGTCCGAACGACCAGTGCCCGCTTTAAGGGCATAAGTGATCACGCCGATCTCTTTCTGAATATCATCTAAATTTAACGGCTTATCCATAAATATCGATCACTCCCATTCCCCGCCATCAATCGGTTGAACTTCCGTACTGTCATCAACTCGAATCTGTCCTTTCATTTTGATATCCATCTGGTGTTCTTCAACAATACTCTCAATCTCTGATGGAGATAGCTCAAACGTTGCCTTTAAACCTTGATCGTTGATAGCCAATCCCAATCCCTGTGTTGCTCCCAAATCACGCGACAGTTCATGAATGCTTTGCCTGACACCCCTTATTGTCCCCTCGGTCATATAATCTAAAGCTTTCATTACAGCTGACTCTTTTTTTACGACATGTCCGGCCTGGTTTAAATCCTTTCTGGCTGCAGGAGTCTCTTTGATACCCATTACAGCCTTTATCAATTGCTCACGATTTACTTTGGAAGCCTTCTCACGCTGCTTCAAATCTTTTTTTATCTCAGTTCCTTTTTTCACCACATCTTCAGCTTTTTTTTGCTGG
>JBDRHL010000226.1:0-2408 GCA_043816955.1 Planctomycetota bacterium
GGGGTGGAGTAAAAAGTATGACCGCAACAAGCGGTCCCGGACTCAGCCTAATGACTGAAAATATTGGGCTTGGCATGATGATGGAATGCCCTTGCGTGGTAGTCAATGTCATGCGCGGGGGTCCATCTACCGGATTACCTACTCACTGGGGACAAGCTGATGTCATGCAGGCAAAATGGGGTTCTCACGGCGATTACGGTGCAATAGCGCTTTGCCCTGACAGTCCTCAGGAATGTTTTGACTTAACAATAGAAGCTTTTAATCTTTCCGAACAATACAGACTCCCTGTTCTATTGTTATCCGATGCCGCTGTTGGGCATATGACAGAAAAAGTCGTTGTCCCTCTACCAGACCAGATAAAACTTTATCCAAGAAGATTAACTAAAAAACCTCCTTCCGAATACCTCCCTTACGAGGCGGAACCCGATTTGGTTCCGGATATAGTTAATGCCGGAATGGGTTATAAAATTCACATTACCGGACTTACCCACGATGACCGCGGGTATCCGGATATGAGCGAAGCAGCGCAGGATAAAATCGTCAGAAGAATCAATGATAAAATACGCTTAAATGCTGATAAAATTATACGTGTTGAAGAAAAAGATACAGAAGATGCAGATGTCGTTATAGTTTCTTACGGCATAAGCTCAAGAATAGTTGAACCTGTTATTGCAGAAGCTGCAAAAAAAGGAATAAAAGTAGGCATACTGCGTCTGATTACCATCTGGCCGTTTGCTGAAAAACATATTATGCGCTTATCTCAACATGTTAAAGGTTTTGTTGTTAACGAAATCAACTACGGACAGATTTTCTACGAAGTAGAACGCTGTGCATATGGAAAAGCAAAAGTACTTTTACAAGAGCATATGGGAGGCGGAATTCCAACAACTCAACAAATTCTTTCAAAAGTAATAGAGGCAGCCAAATGACATATATTGACTTTCCAAAACGAAGGTCTGGTATTTACGTAAAGCCCGGACCTGACGGGACGACAGGGCATCCAATAGAATATCTTTTAAGAATGGACAGAATTCCTCATATCTGGTGTCCCGGATGCGGTATTGGTATCGGTGTAACTGCGTTAAGTCAGGCACTTAAAGAAAGCAACCTCAATCTCGATAAAGTCGCAATTGTTTCAGGAATAGGATGCACAGGAAGAGTCGCTGGTTACATCAAACTCGATTCATTCCATACTACACACGGACGAGCAATACCTTTTGCAACAGGATTAAAACTGGCAAATCCTGAGTTGACCGTCATTGTTTTCAGCGGCGATGGCGACTTGTTTGCAATCGGTGGCAACCATTTTATTCACGCAGCCCGTAGAAACGTTGACATAAACGTTATATGTGTCAACAACTTCATATATGGAATGACAGGCGGACAAGTCTCCCCTACTACCCCTGTGCACGCAAAAAGCACAACCACGCCTTACGGCAACTTTGAGCCAGCATTTAACCTTCCTCATCTTGCTGCCTCAAGCGGTGCTGTGTATGTTGCAAGATGGACAACCCTCCATGTGCGCCGTCTGAAACAATCTTTTAAAGAATCATTAGCTAAAAAAGGATTCTGCTTTACAGAAGTTATCGCACCCTGTCCGACTACATTCGGAAGAAAAAACACTATGGGCACCGGTCTGGACTCCATGAGGCTATACAGACAAAATTCTGTTATAAAACATTTTTCAAATCCCGATGATGCAGATATCGGTTTAACAGGTAAAATTATCGTCGGTAAATTCATTGATGAAGAAAAACCATGTTACACGAGTATAATGCAGTATAATCTCGAAGTAAATATCTTAAAAGAAGTATCAAAAGCTTCTCAGAAAAAATAACTGCGTTTTTCCTTGAAAAAGTGCATCGATAAAAAGGAGAAAAAGTGACTGAAAAGAGAAGCAATATAACCTCAATTAAAATAACCGGCTTCGGCGGTCAGGGTATTATCCTTGCAGGCCAAATTATCGGAGAAGCAGCCGCTATCTTCGATAAAAAACAGTCAACATTTACACAAAGTTACGGTCCCGAAGCGCGCGGAGGCGCTGCCTGCGCAGAAGTAATTATCTCCGACACACGCATAGGATACCCCTTTGTTAACCAACCAGATATACTCGTCGCACTCAGCCAGACAGCTTATGACAAATATATCTCATCTCTTAAAGAGGGGGGCATACTTATAACTGAAAGTGAATTAGTAAATCCGCACAGCGTTCCAAAAGATGTCAAAATGTTCTCTGTTCCAGCAACTACTCTTGCTGAAAAACTCGGAAATAAAATTGTGACGAACGTTGTTCTTCTTGGTTATTTTGCCGCTGTAACTGAGCTAATCAGCAAAGAAGCAGCGTTAAAAGTCTTGGAAACAAACGTGCCTCCAAGATTTATTGAACTGAATAAAAAGGCTTTTGAAGT
>JBDRHL010000227.1:0-45245 GCA_043816955.1 Planctomycetota bacterium
TTACACGAATACTATTTACGCTTGTGCCCATAGATCCTCAATCTTACTGAAATGAGTTATACTATTAGGCCTTTGCGGCAATAACAAGGGAAACAGCAAAACAACAGCACACCACATACTCTGTAATTGTACTACAGTCTCTTAAGAATCCTCACAATGAGGACTTTAAATGTCATGGGTGTTGTGAAGATGGAGCCAAAAAGATAGATTTATTCTTAGATCTCTGTAAAGTCTACTTCAATGATTGTATACAAAGTGGAAAGGTACTTGATATGGCTTGTGGTACTGGTTATTTGACCGACTGTTTTCGTCAAAAAGGTTTCGACGTTCTTGGATGTGATATTTTAGAATCGGCTATATCTATAGCCAAGTCTAAATATCCCGATTGTGAGTTTCAGGTATTTAATGGACGTTATCCAACTGCCCTTGGGGAAAAGTGTTTTGATATTGTTCACATGCGAGAATTCTACCCCTTTACACGGAGCAGCGATTTTGAGAAACAAAAGGATTTGATACTGGAGTACTGTCGGCTTGTGAAAGACAAGGGCTTACTGGTTATAATCGGCAGTAATTGGTGCAAGGGGCGCCATATGAACTATCATAAAATGACCGCTTATTTGAACAAATGCCATAAAGGGCAATTGTGTGCTATTGGGCCCTTTTATGAATCATTGTATAAATTATTTCCATGGAGTAGGAAAAACAAACTTTATATAAAAATTGCCCAACCATTGTGGCGAATAATATGTTTTCTTTTGAGAAAACATCCGTGGAATTATCTTATTATCAGAAAAGCAGAGATTAAGAGGGACAAAGCCCTGTAAATGAGCAGTTATCTTAAGACAATATATTTTGCGGACGAGTATTCTGAAAAGAGTTATCCGCATAAGTTGTGTTGTTATATTGCGGAGAATTATTTTTATAAAATGGGAGACGGGGAGAAGACATACTCCGGCAGGCTGCTTGATGTCGGCAGCGGGAAGGGCAATCACTTAGTGGCATTTAAGCGGTGCAATTATGAAGTTGCCGGCCTGGATAAGCGTAGTGAATGTGTTGAGATACTGAAGGATTTTACAATAAAGGAATGCGACATAGAGCATGAAGGTTTCCCGTATGAAGGTAATTATTTTGACTGGGTGTTTTCCAAGTCTGTTCTGGAGCATGTAACGAATACTGATAACATGATTCGAGAGATACTGCGAGTATTGAGGCCGGGCGGGCGAGCCGTTCTGATGACGCCCGCATGGGAGTCGCAATACAAGTTTTTCTGGGACGATTATACACATGTAAAAGCCTTTACGAGAAAGAGTCTGCAGAATGCGCTGAAGATCAATGGGTACGTAAATGTCAAGGTGTCTTTCTTTATGCAATTACCTTTTATCTGGAAGCATCCTTGTCTTGTTTTTATTCCCAAACTAATTTCTTTGCTGCCGGATTCCTTAAAGTGGAAAGACCGTGAGCAATCTGAGGCGAATAAATTAATCCGTTTTTCCAAAGAACTGATGCTGCTTGCGGCAGCGGAAAAACCGGAAGAATCCTGAGGGAGGCAGATGAATAAAATCGGCATTATGCAAGGCCGATTATTGCCGAAGGATGTCAAAAGGTATCAGGTTTTTCCAGCCGAGAAATGGGAGGAGGAATTTGAGCTTTGCAGAGAGTGCGGATTTTCGGCGATGGAGCTTCTTTTCGATGTTGATAATTATAGTTACAATCCCTTGCTGGACAAAGCCGGGAGGGATAAAATTAACAGGCTCTCTGAAGTAACGGGGGTATGTGTTTCATCTGTTTGTGCGGACTTTTTCAAAAAATACGGACTCTTTGAGAAGAGCCTGCAGGTCAAGGAGGGTAACCTTTTTATGCTGAAGAGATTGATTGAGGCGTGTGAAGCGGTCCGGTGCAAAAGCATATTGATTCCATTTGTGGAGGGATCCGATATATGCAGCACGAAAGACCGACAAGACATAATTAAGGCTATGGAATTGGTCGGGGGCCTGCTGGAAAGATATGGAGTAAACCTCTGTTTTGAGACTACACTTCGATGGTCTGAAATATCGGGGCTTATGGAAGAGATCGGCCATACGAACTTAAGGGTTTATTATGATACCGGCAATAGTGCGTATTTAAGATATGAACCGGCAGAGGAGATTCGCAGGCTTTCAAAATGGATTGGCGGTGTGCATATTAAGGATAGAGATAAAGAGGGGAATAATGTGTTGTTAGGCACGGGGCTCGTGGATTTTTCAGCATGTTTTGCAGCCCTTAAAGAGATAGATTACAGAGGCAGCTATATATTAGAAACCACAATGGGCCAAGAGCCTGTAGAAACAGCCAGAATGCATTTGAAATTTGTTAAAACCTTTCTTTAGTCATTATTTATTGTGCGAGGTATACCGGCGATGGAAGTATTGGCTCTGATCCCAGCCAGAGGCGGCTCAAAGGGAATACCCAGAAAGAATATAGTAACAATCTGTGGTAAGCCTTTGATAGCCTACGCTATAGAGCAGGCACAGGCTTCGGAGTTGATTACCCGGGTGGTTGTTTCAACTGAGGATGAGGAAATTGCGGAGATTTCCTTAAAATACGGGGCAGAAGTACCTTTCAGGCGTCCGAAGGAATTCGCCCAGGATTTATCTGCCGATATTGATGTGTTCAGACATGCGCTGCAGTGGCTGAAGGAAAACGAAGGTTATGTGCCGGATATTGTGTTAAATCACAGAACCGTATACCCGATCAGGGATGTTAAGGTTATTGACAGAGCCATTGAGTTTTTTATCAATAACCCTGAAGCGGATTCTTTGCGATCAGTGCGTTTATCGCTTCAGACGCCGTATAAGATGTGGAAGATTGTCGATAAGTACATGGAGCCTTTGCTGCCGCTGGCGGAATTTACTGAGTCATTTAATATGCCGCGACAGGTATTACCCAGGGCTTACTGGCAGTTTGGATATGTGGATATGGTCAGGACAGAGGTTATAACCCAAAAAAGGAAGATGAGCGGCGACAAGGTTCTTCCCTTTATTATCGAGGATGAAGGGGTGGATATTGATCACGAGGAAGATATAGGTAAAGCGGAGCAGCTTCTCAAAGAAATGCAAAAAGGTAATGTTCGTTCTTCCAAAAAGGTAACACGGTATTCGGTATGAAGATTCTTATAGTTGGGCTTGGCTCGATAGGACAGCGTCATCTGTGTAATCTGCGTTGTTTGTTTGGTGATAAGCTGGATATTTTGGCGTATCGGTCGATCGGCCGGAATATGAAAATTTGTGATAATATGACCGCTGAAACCGATGTTGATCTGGAAAGTATATACAACATCAAAACTTACCTTGACTATGATCAGGCCCTAGAACAGAGGCCGGATGCTGTAATTATTGCAAATCCCACCAAATTACACGTACCAGCGGCCTTGAAAGCTGCAAACCGGGGGTGTCATTTATTTATAGAAAAACCAATTTCTGCCGGTCTGGAGGAGGTAAATAAATTAGAAAGAATTGTAAAAGAAAAAGAGCTGATTGTTCTGGTGGGATATCAACTGCGATTTCATTCCTGTCTGCAAACAATCAAAAAGTTGTTAGACCAGAAAAGCATCGGGGAGCTGATTACGGTGTACAGTGAATTTGGAGAATATCTTCCGAATGCGCATCCTTATGAAGACTATCGGGCAGGTTATGCAGCCAGAAAGGATTTAGGTGGCGGAGTATTACTCTCATTAAGCCATGAATTTGATTATCTGCAATGGCTGTTCGGGATGCCTGTGAAGCTTTTTGCATTGGGGGGCAAGCTGAGCGGGCTGGAAATGGACGTTGAGGATACCGGCAGCATACTTATGGAAAGCACAATCAACGGCAAGAGCGTTGCTGTTCATGTACATCTGGATTTTCGTCAAAATCCCGCATCGAGGACATGCTGTATTACCGGTGATAAAGGAAAGATATCCTGGGATTATTATTCCAACAGAGTTATTCTTCAAGTCGGAGAGAAGAAAGGCTGGGAAACATTTGATTTCAATCCTTTCGAACGTAATAATCTATTTCTTGAGGAAATGAAATATTTTATAAACTGTGTAAAAACAGGCAAGCAGACGATGGTTGATATCTGCGAAGGGACAAAAAGTTTGCGCATAGCCCTGGCATCGAAACGTTCTATGCAGACGGGTGCAGTTGCAGAAGATATTTGACGTAAGCCTGTTTCAAATATACGAAAGTCAGGTTAGTGAAAAACAGAATTCGGGAGAACTTTTATGGACGCTAAAATTAAAGCAGGGAAACATTTTATTGGAGACGGTGAACGTGTTTTTATTATCGCCGAGATCGGTATAAACCATAATGGTGATTTATCGATAGCAGAGAAGCTTATTGACATTGCGCATAAGAGCGGCTGTGATGCGGTAAAATTTCAAAAACGGACAGTGGATGTTGTGTATACAGCAGAAGAGCTTACAAAATTCAGGGAGAGTCCTTTTGGCGATACTAACGGCGACCTTAAGCGCGGACTCGAATTCGGACAGGCGGAATATGAGGCTATTGATGATTATTGCAGAGAGAAAGGAATAACATGGTTTGCCTCCTGCTGGGATGAAGGGTCGGTTGATTTTATAGATCAATTCGATCCGCCTTGTTACAAAATAGCCTCTGCCTGTTTGACCGATGATGATTTGTTGGAATACACGAGGAAGAAAGGCAAGCCGATTCTGCTTTCTACCGGCATGAGCACTGTGGATGAAATTGATCATGCTGTGGATGTCCTTGGTAAAGATGATCTGGTCATATATCACTGTACTTCAACGTATCCAGCCAGGAATGAAGAGCTTAATCTGCAGGTAATAAAAACACTTAAAGCCCACTATAATGTTCCCGTCGGATACAGCGGCCATGAGGTGGGCGTGAGTCCTTCACTGATGGCTGTTTGTGCGGGCGCCTGTTCTGTTGAGCGTCATATTACACTTAACCGGGCGATGTGGGGCAGTGACCAGGCAGCAAGTCTTGAGCCGCAGGGACTGGAGAGAATGGTAAGGGATATTCGTCTTTGGCCAACTGTATGTGGGGATGGTAAAAAGGTAATGTATGAATCCGAAAGGCCTATTGCTGAAAAGCTAAGAAGGGTAAAATAGAACACAAGTTATATTCGACATGAATCAAAAAGTTCTTTTAGTCCAGTTCGTAAGCCGGCAGCTACTCAGGAAAATACGGGTGATTGTGCAAGCCGAGGAGCCGGCGGTTATTTCTCTTTCCAACGATGCGGCACTGTGGCTAAAGAAAGCGTCTATTGCGTATACGGATTTTGCTGAATATATAAGCAGGGAAAACTTCAGAAACATAAATGATTTAGCAGTGGAATCTGTGAGAAAGTGGTATAAGCAGGAAGACATATCGGAAGTCTGCACTTTTGAGAACGTCAATATGGGGGAGTTTTCTGAACTGTTTCTTACGGGATACTTTATAGAGGTTTTTAAGAAGCTGGTCATCCTCCAAAAGATATATGCTTGTCACCACCCGTCAAAAATCATTTATTCATCCGGTATCGAGCCTTTTAATATGGGGCTGCCTGAGAATTTGTGGGCACGTGTGATTGATGCTTTTGCGCAGAAAGACAACATCGAAACACTGGCTTTACACAGGAGGCACAGGTCTGTATTTATTCTTAAAGAGAAGCTGAAATACTGGCTGGAAAAACACCATCTTCTGCTGCTGGTTCAGGGCGGAGTATTGCCGAGCGCATTTAGAGTTTACCTGCGATATATTATAAAACGTTTCAAAGGGGAGAAAAATTCCGGAAAGAATATAACGATTTTTGCAGGGCCTGCAGATTTACTTACCGGCTCAGTAAAACTAATGGATGTGCTGAGGGAAAAGGGCTATTCGGTGAAGGTCCTCGTGCGCGAGAATTTTCAAGCGAGAAAATTCTTTTTGAAGCATGCCATTTCAGCAGAGACTTTCACAGAGGTCAGGATAGACAGGCAGCATGAGCAGGAGATAAGGGACAAAATCAAGTGTTTCAAGGCTGATGCCCGCAATCGGAAGGTCGATATAAAAAAGTTAAAGCCATTTTTCTTTGATGGGATCAACATATGGCCTATCATAGCCGAGCGGATATTTTATGAGCTCAAATATGTTTATCCCAGGCTCATAGAAGAAATGGGAATTTTTAGTTACATGATTTCAAAAGGGGGCATAAGGTGTATTATTGTTCCCACATCGGTATCGCCTGATGCAAGAGCTATTTTGAAGCAGGCGTCGATAGCGGGGATACCAACGGTGGAAATTCAGCATGGCGTAACAAAATGGTCTCCATCATACCTTCCGCTAATAGCTGACGCTGTTTTTGTCTGGGGGCAAATGACGAAGGACTGGTATATTAAACATGGCGCTGATCCAGGCAGAGTTTTCATCATGGGGCGAATCAGTGCAACGAGAAGAAAAGAAGCAGTAATTAATATTGAAAACTTAAAACAAAGGCTTAATCTTCCTCTGAACAAAAAGATAGTACTGGTTGCTACCCAGCCAGCCATATGCATTGATTCGTTGACCCGATTCAAGGGGAATACGCCGACAATTCAAGCCATTGTTGATGAACTGGCTGAATTGAAGGATGTAACATTGGTTATCAAGCTGCATCTGAGTGAGAACCTTTCAGATTACAGTGATGTCAGAACAGCACATGGCAATGTGCTTATTACCAAATACGGTGATGCGCAGGATTACCTGAAAATCTGTGATGTCCTTATAGTCGGCGACTCGAGTATCGCTATCGATGCGATGATAAACAATAAGCCGGTAGTATATATAAACCTTGAAGGGCCGGAAGACCTGGTAGATTATCCGCGATACGGAGCTTATCCTGTTTATCACAGGAAAGATATTTTTATGAGTGTTAAAGCTTTTTTATGTAACGGCAGTTCAGGTTACGATCCGAATAGTATCAGGGAAATGGTAAACTGTGAGGATTCAGAGGCTGTTGAAAAGGCCTTTTATATCATCTCCTCTCTTATGGAAAAAACGGAGAGTTAAGTTGGTCAACGGCCCTGAAGTTTCTGTTGTTGTTTCTGCTTACAATCATGAAAAGTATGTTGGCGCTTTGCTTAAAAGCATACTTGGTCAGACATATAAAGATTTTGAACTTGTAATTATTGATGACGGTTCAACTGATTCGACACCTAATATTATCGAGGAATTTGCCAATCGCTATTCCGGCAAGATGCGATTCAGCCGCCAGGAGAACAAAGGATTTGTCAAAACAATAAATTCTGCGTTTAAGATGTGCAGAGGCAGGTACATAGCACCGGTTGGTTCGGATGATATCTGGTTGCCGAATAAATTAGAGGAACAGATTAAAAAATTTAATGAAGACCCTTCGCTTTCACTGGTTTATGCCGATATAAACATCGTAAATGAAGATGGAGAGGTTTTGTGCAGATTCAACAGGTTTAATAAGCCTTACTGGGGTAAGATTACGGACCGCCTTTTTATTTCGAACTTTATATCCGCCATAACGCCGGTTTATAAGAGGGAATTGTTTGAACAGTACGGTTACTGGGACGAGAGATACAATATAGCCAGCGATTACGAATTTATACTGAGGGTGTCTCCGCATATAAAGGTTGGGTATGTCAATAAGGTCCTGGGGTTATACAGGACTCACGAACATAGCAGCAGCACAGTGAACATCGAAAAGACAGTAATTGAGGGACTGGACGTACGCAAACAGTTTTTGGCCTTGCGTCCGGGGCTTATCAAGAGAGGCACTATTCTGCGTGCGTATTCCAATGTGTATTTCAGAATGGCTGAGGCTAACGTGTCCGGAGGTAACAGGAAGAAGGCCATCAAATATTATATTAAGGCCTGCTGTTGCAATCCGCTGTTTTTGCAGGGGCATATAGGGCTTGTTCTTACCCTGATGGGCATAAACTATTACAAGCTGAAACAGGTAATCAAGAAAAAGTTAATGCGTTGAGAGAATTTTGAGAAGCGGCTTGCAAATCGGGACAACCAATATTATCGATTACATATTATATGCTATTTTCTTTGGTATTTTTCTGGGACTGCCTAATATTGGCGCAGAGCATTTGAAAAATATCGGCATTTCGTCTTATCATATAATAAGTACGAATACAATTATTGCTGTTTTGACGTACCTGTATATTATTGTGGGGGTCAATCGCCAGAGGTTCAGAGAATTAGGTAACCGGTATACTATCATATTCCTGCTGATGCTTGCAGCAATACTGGTATCCGGATTTAACGCATACAATGTTAAATCCGGACTTTTATATTTCAGGAACTATTCGAGTTTTTATCTTTTGTGCATATTAATACTGTGGCGATTGAAGAGCCGGGCGGATATTTTACGTTTGTTTAAGGTGTTTTTCACAGGAGGCGCTGTCTTTGGGGTTTTTGTGCTGTTGTTTTCTAATATTTCTGAAATAGCGGCCTACCTGAAAACCTACCAGGCGGGCAAAGATGTTGTTTACAGGTTAAATGTTCTTGGCATTAATGCGAATACACTGGGGTATATTTTCGCTGTTCTTTTTATAATTAAAGTTTCACTTTTGCGAAAAGGAAGCAAATTAAACGTTCTTTTGATTGCCGCCGGCGCACTGGACATTTATTTTATTCTTATGACTTTCTCAAGAGGTGGTTTTGTAATTCTTGTTGTTGAGGTTGTTATATATCTTTTGCTTAAGTATGACTTTTCCAGGTTTTGCAGATATTTGCTGGGTATTGCTTTGCCTGCGTATATCATTGCTGATAAATATTTTCCTACTCATCTTGAAAGATTCATGACGTTAAGGAACCTGCTGCCAACGGAGGGTGAAGGAGATATGAGTGCGAAGCTTGCCGGTGCGCTGCTTGAACGGCGAGTCTATGATTTAGGCACATCTTTTGAAATCGGGATTCGACATTTTTTCTGGGGCGTTGGAGGGTATAATCTTAACGAGTTTACTGAGTATGGAACACATAATCAATTTTTGAATATGTTTGTAGAAAATGGAATAATTACGTTTGTGATATACGCTATGCTGGTGCTGGTTATAACGATCAAACTGTCGGCAATATCCCTGAACTTCAGAAACGGGCTGGAATCCGGTTTTGACCAGAATATATCAGTTTGTCTTGCTTCTGTTATGTGCGGCAGCATTGTTCAGGGTATGGTTTCGTATCTAAGATATGACTTCTGGGTTCTTTGTGGAATATCTATGGCATGGATTGCGATTGAAAAAAGACAAGCCATTGCAAAAAAATTACTTGCGGCCTGTTAATTCTTATAAGAAAGGTCCGGCTTCAGAAATGAACGACAACCAATTCAGTTCCATGAAAATATTTTGTCACGCGGATAAAATTGCCAGATACCAGGCAAAAGAGACTGCTTTTCCCGTTTCTGTGGATCTTTCGCCCAGTAATTTCTGTAACCATGGGTGCGTATGGTGTGTTTATTCCAAATTTCTGGAAAAATCCAAAGAGATTTTAAATAAAGATGTTCTTCTGCAACTGATAGCCGACCTGAAGACTATAGGTGCGAGAGGAATAAATTTTACAGGGGGCGGTGAACCTCTTACAAATAAGTTTACTGTGGACGCAATGGAAAAAGCTCACGACCTTGGGATTGATGTCGGGTTGATTACCAACGGTGCTTTATTGAATAGAGACAGCATAGGCAGATTGAAGCGAATTTGTAAATATATCAGGATCAGTCTGGATGCGGGTGCGCCGGGCACGTATTCGCGATTACACGGCGTGGATATGAATGAGTTCAAAAAAGTGCTTTCCAGTATTGAACTTTTAGGCAAGACTGATGTTACCAATGAATGTGCTGTTGGAGTACAATTGTTACAGGTTGCCGAGAACAGGAAAGAGACATCTTCTATAGTACAAAGACTTAAGGATTTTAGAATAGATTTTGTGGAAATACGGCCTGCTATCGATATAGATAATACAATTAATGAGGTAACAGAGATAAATGAGGCGGATATTGATCATCTTGAGGGATTCGGCGGTGAACACTTCAAGGTTATGGTGAGACATGAAAGATTCAAAATGTGTTCGGGATATGGTAAAGATTACAATAAGTGTATTTCCCCTCATTTTATAGCGGCATTTGGTGCCGACGGAAATGTATATACATGTTGTGAATTCTTAGGCAGCAAGAATTACATTCTAGGGAATTTTGTAAATGAAAGCCTGGAGGATATTTTTCAATTTAACAGAATGGAAAAAAAGCTAGGTGAGTTAAATCTGAGCAAGTGCCCTAAATACTGTAAAACCGAATTGATAAACCAAGCGTTCAACCGCCTTTGTAATATAAGGCATTTCAATATTCTGTAGTCGTCTGAAGAATAAAAATGTGTGCTTAAAGGATTCTATGGACCTTTGGCACATGTACCTTGAGAATTTTGATGAGGAAAATGAAAATTGGATGAGTTTAGGAATAAGAGCGTTTTAATTACAGGGGGATTGGGTTTTATCGGGAGCAATCTGGCTATCAAATTAGTAAATGCCGGTGCGGAAGTTACTGTAATTGACAATATGCTGGACAATCATGGAGGAAATATTTTTAACATCGAACCAGTCAAGGACAAGATTCATACAAATTTTGGAGATATAAACAGTGAAAGCGTAATGAATCACGTTGTAAGAGGAAAGGATTACATATTTCATCTGGCAGGGCAGGTTTCTCATGTGTTGAGCCTTTCTGATCCATTTCCTGATATAGATATAAATATCAAGGGGACAGCGATCCTGGCTGAAGCCTGTCGTAAGTTTAATAAAGATGCGGTGATAATATATTCCGGCACCAGAGGAGCATACGGGTCATGTGTGAAGTTGCCGGTAAGCGAGGATGCGCCGACAAACCCCAAAGGTATCCATGAAATTGCAAATCTGACTGCTGAAAAGATTCTGAAGGTATATAACGACATTCATGGTGTGCGGTCAGTTGTGTTGCGGCTGACGAATATTTATGGTCCTCGTGCTCAGATGCTTCATCATCATTATGGTGTGGTAAACTGGTTTATCAGGCTGGCGATAGATGATCAAACCATAAAGGTGTTTGGAGACGGATCTATTTTGAGGGATGTTCTTTATGTGGACGATTGTATTGATGCAATGCTGAAATGTGCTGTGTGTGAACAGGGTCATGGTGAGATTTTTAATGTTGGGGTTGACAGGCCTATAAGCTTTAGGGAACTGGTTGAGAAAATAATCAAAGCAGCAGGCTGCGGATCATGGGAATTTGCCCCGTTTTCAGCAGAGAGAAAAGCGCAGGATCCCGGGGATTTTTATTCAGATATTGCCAAGATCAAAAAGTATACCGGGTGGACTCCGTGTACATCTGTGGAAGATGGTCTTGCAAAGACAATTGAATATTATCGTAAATACAAGCAGTTTTATTGGGGCAGGACAATTTAATGGCCAGAATCCAGATTGGCGGCGCAGGTGGTGCTCCTGCAAATAATTTTATTAGATCGTTACGTGAGTCTCAAAGGAGTGATTATCTGATAGGAACAAGTTGTGTTCCGGCTGATTTATTTTTGGCAGATGTGAACGAGAGATATGTTGTTCCACCGGCGTTATCAGCAGATTATCATAAAAAAATTATGGCGCTGCTGAGGAAGACACGTCCGGATTTTATACATCTGCAGAACGATTATGAAGTAAGAGCAATTTCCCGGATACGCGAGGAGGTTTCTGCTCTGGGCGTCAAGTATTTTTTGCCGAGCAAACAAACAGTTGAAGATTGTGTAGATAAAGCCAGGTCTTATGCTATTTGGCAGTCTGCGGGTATCCGTGTGCCCCAAACCCTGTTATTGCATGATGAACAGGACCTTAAGCGTGCCTTTGATTTATTAGGCAAGACGATCTGGATTCGAGCGGCTGAAGGCGGCGGAGGGCGTGGCGCCCTGCCGTCAGATAACTTTGATTTTGCGAGGATATGGATAGATCATTTCAATGGGTGGGGCTCATTTATAGCATCTGAACTTCTTACTACGAAAAGCATAACATGGCTGTCTATTTGGTTTGAAGGCGAACTTGTGGTGGCACAAACAAGGCGAAGAAGGAGCTGGAACTTCGGCAACAGGACTTTATCCGGTGTTACAGGGATTACAGGAGTTGCTGAAACATGCTCAGATCCGGTTGTTGATGAGGTTGCTATTGCGGCCATTACCGCTATTGATCCTCGGCCGTATGGTATCTTTGGTGTAGATATGACTTATGACCACCAAGGTTATCCTAATCCTACCGAAATTAACATAGGTCGCTTTTTTACTACCCATTATTTTTTTACAAAAACAGGTTTAAATATGCCTGAAATATACTGCGATATTGCTTTAGACAATAAGTTTCCGGTGCTTAACCGCAAGATCAATCCATTGCCGGATGGCTTGGTATGGATTCGAGGTATGGATGTGGAACCTGTTTTGACAACAGTGGATGAGCTGGAAGCGCTGGAGAAAAGTGTTCAATGAATTTATTACAGGGGAAAACTGTTTTGGTAACCGGAGGCAGCGGTTTTATCGGCCGGCATTTAATGAATCGTTTGTGTCAAATTCCCGATATTCGTATCGTTATGCTATCCCGAAAGCCGGTTATCGTAAAAACGAAAGGCGTAATCCAATTAAATACTTCTCTTGAACAGTTATCAAGAGATGTTTGGATTAAGACAGGTATTGAGCATTTTGATTTGATATTTCATCTTGCCTCCTTTACTCCTAAAACAAGCTCAGATAACAACTGTTTACCGGAGATATACAGAGATAATATAGTTGGTACGCGTGTTTTACTGGAAAGCCTGCCAAAAGTGCCTGCGAAAATAATTTTTTCAAGCACTCTTGATGTGTATTCTGCTTTATCTGAAGGTGGAGTTCTGAATGAATTATCTCCCACAAGAACCGTCAGTTTGTATGGTGCGTCAAAGTTATTTTGCGAAGAGATGATCTGTTCTTATGCTGTTAAACAAAAGTGTTGTTACACAATCCTTCGTTACGGCCATATATTCGGTCCGGGGGAGGATGCTTATGGTAAACTGATTCCTCAAACAATCAGGAAACTGTTAAATGGTGAGCGACCCGTATTATATGGGGATGGCAGCATGTTGCGCGATTTTTTATATGTGGACGATGTGGTTGAAGCAACCTTAAGAGCCGCGACGCTGCCTTATCACGTACTCGGGCCGGTAAATATTGTACGGGGCAAATCAACTACGATTAGAAATATTACTGAAACTTTAATAAAAATTACCGGATTTCAGGGAGCGATTAAGTACCTCGAAGAGAAAACGAACAGTTATTCTTTATGTTTTGATAATAAACTGATGAATGAAATGCTGGGTGTTTGGGAGTTTGTCAGTTTGGAAGAGGGTCTTAAACGGGAAGTTGAGTATTTCAAAAAACTTTGTAAAAATTAACAGTTTTTATCTACACGCATCGCCGGGCTTTTGCGAGTGAATTCAAAAAATTCAGGTTTTAAGAACCGTGTTTAAGGTTATTATAATTGACCTGGATGGGCCGATTCTTGATGGGATGTTGCGCCATTACCAATGTTATAGTGACATTCTTTCAGAAAATGGATATTGTCCTGTGCCATCGCAGAAATACTGGTCAATGAAACGTAACAGATACAGCCATGCGGAGCAATTAGCCGAAAGCGGTGCTGAGGGAATTTCCAACCTTTTTGTGGAAAGGTGGCTGACCCTTGTGGAAGAAAGAAGGTATCTGCGGTTAGATCGGGTTCAAGATGGAATTATAAACAGGCTGAGGCAATGGAAATCCAGGGATATTAAGATTATTCTGGTAACTATGCGTAATAATAATTCCAACCTCTACTGGCAATTGGAGCAATTTGGTTTATTGGCGCTGTTTGATCATATAATTGTTATTAGCAGTAAAAGCACCGGCATTGATAAAGCCGACATGGTTGAGCTGCATATAAAAGACATGAACAGAAATTGCATTCTCTGGATCGGTGACACGGAAGCTGACATCAACGCAGCACGTAAACTCGGAGTTATGGTTGCTGCAGTCGGCTGCGGGGTGCGAAGTTCTGACTTTTTATTGTCACTTAATCCTGACTTTTTTTTTGCAGACGTGGAATCAATAGAGCTGAATAACGGGGGAAAATAGTTTTGTGCTGTTCAAGGGGTGGCTGGTTTAGGGAATACTCAGATGTCTTCAGGTAAAAATATTCCTTTTCTTGATCTGCGACCACAACATAATGAGGTTCGCGATGAAGTTCTACTCGCCATAAAAGGAGTAATAGACTCCGGCTGGTATATTCTTGGCCCGCAGGTGGAAGCATTTGAAAAAGAGTTTGCTGAGTACTGCGGCGTTAAGTACTGTGTCGGTGTCGGCAATGGTCTTGATGCCCTTCATATGATTTTGCGGGGTTATGAGATTGGAAAAGGTGATGAAGTAATTGTCCCTGCCAACACATATATTGCGACTGTTCTAGCAGTAAATTATGCAGGCGCGACACCGGTCTTTGTTGAGCCTGATGAGAGGACATATAATATAAATCCGGCCTTGATAGAAAAAGCAGTTACTCCGAGAACCAAAGCCATACTTTGTGTTCATTTGTACGGCCAGGCCGCGGATATGGATCCTATCGCTACCATAGCTGCAAAATACCGTTTGAAGATTATAGAAGATGCTGCACAAGCGCATGGAGCCGTATATAAAGGCCAAAAGGCAGGCAGTCTGGGTGATGCTGCGGGTTTTAGTTTTTATCCCGGCAAGAATCTTGGAGCCCTAGGGGACGGCGGCTGTGTTACGACCAATGACAGCGGGCTTGCTGAACAGATAAGAAGCCTGAGAAATTACGGCTCGGTTAAAAAGTACTATAATACGTATAAGGGATTTAATACGAGACTCGACGAGATGCAGGCTGCGGTTTTGAGAGTAAAACTCCGGCATCTGGACAAGTGGAATTCAGAACGACGGAGGATTGCAGGGATTTATGTTGATGGGCTCAAAAACAGTAAGCTAATCATCCCATTTGTCCCTGATTTTACAGAGCCTGTGTGGCATCTTTTTGTCATCCGAAGTCCAGACAGAGACAAAATACAATCCAGGTTAAATGATGCCGGCATAGGAACACTTATTCATTATCCCATTCCTCCACACCTCCAGGAAGCTTATAAAGATATGGCATTGGCGGAGGGTGCTTTCCCGATAACCGAGAAAATAGCAAATGAGGTGTTGAGCCTGCCGATCTGGATAGGTTTGGCAGAAAATGATGTTGGTTATATACTCGATGTAATAAACTCTGAAATTTCGAATTGAAGCATATCAAAAATCCCTTTATGGAAGGGATTTTTTTATCACCGATCGAAAGTTTTCATAATGTCACTTACATCCAAAGTCAGCAGATCGATAAGCTACAACGCATTAGGGAGAGCGGTAGCTATTTGTACTAATCTTATTATTCTGCCATACCTTATGACGAAGGTCAGTAAGGATCTTTATGGAATCAGCGTAATTGTGCTTACATTCTCCGGCTGGGCCGGTATTCTGGACATGGGGGTAGGCGCAGCAATAATGAAGTACACCTCTGAATTCAATGCCAGCGAGAAATATGACAAACTGGAAAGGATATTCAACACTTCCTTATCTTTTTATATGGCGATAGGCATTATTGTCGGGCTATTATTGCTGGTGTTATCATTTGTCTACGACAGAATATTCAACATCTGTCCTGAGTATATTACCCAGGGCAGACATCTGATTTATATCTGCGCGATACTTTCACTTTTCAGGTGGCCTCTGATACCTTTCCGCAACGCAATTTGCGGGCTTCATCGTTTTGATATTGTTAATAAAGTTGAAATCCTGTCCAACATTACTCATCTTGTCCTGGTGTATGCGGTGTTTCTGTTTACAAATTCTTTTGTTCTCTATGTACTAATATCTCAATCACTTTTGGTTCTATACCAATTATCATATATTTTTATCCTGAGAAGTAAATCAAATAACATAAAAATCACCTTGTTTTATTTTGATAAGGATACATTTCTGTTCATTGCCAAATTCAGTTCCTATATATTTATAGGGATGTTATGCGGTATTTTCATTTTCCAGACGGACAATATTATAATTGGAATATGTGTTTCTGCCACGGCTGTGACAGTTTATTATGCCGCTTCGAGAATTCAGGAGGTAGTCTGCTCGATCAATGGTCTCCTGGGTATGCCGTTTATTGCCGCTTTTTCCGAACTACAGGGCAGGGAAGAATACGAAAAACAGAATAAATACTTGTTTAAATATACAAAGCTCGAAACGGCAGTGTTTATTCCAATCGTATTAATTACGTTTGTTTATTCAAAGCAATTTATAATGAACTGGCTTGGTGAGGATTTTCTATTGGCAGTACCAACTCTGCGGATTCTGCTTTTGTGGTGGTTTTTCAATGGAACGCTGCTCATATTGCAAACATTAATTACAGGTAAAGGGCAGACAGATGTATTTTTATATCCGAATGTGATAAACGCAGTTGCAAACCTTGTATTGAGCATTATTCTGGTTAGATACCTTGGAATAATAGGTGTAGCGATTGGTACTACTGTCCCGATGATCATTACGACATGTTTTTTGATAAGATCCATACTGAAGAGATTGCGACTGTCAACCCTGGATTACTGGAAAAAGTCAATAGCTCCGAATCTGTTATATTATTTTATTGTTTTTTGCCTGGCGATTCTTGCGGTCTATTTTGTTAATGTCACAAACATTTTCCTGACTATTCTTGCAATGGGCATCGTTTATGCCATAGGGAGCCTGGTGTATTTTCAGTTTTTTTTAGATACCGAAGACAAATTGCTGGTACGGCAGATATTAGATTTCAGGAACCAGGCGGAATAGCCTGATATCCGGTTAATCGCTGTTTCTATTGTCGGATTTTTATGAAAGAGTTTTCAGAGTTTATTTGCAAGGCCAAAAGGCGTCTTTTGAAAATGCACTTTGACAGTGGCGTCGGGCACATCGGAGGTAATCTTTCGTCACTTGATTTGCTGATGTTTTTATATCATAAGGTACTGGGTAATAACGACGCATTTGTTCTCTCCAAAGGCCATGCAGCAGGCGCGCTTTATATTACTCTTTGGTCCAAAGGATATTTGACGGATGAGGATCTTCAACAGTTTCACGGTGAAGGCACAAAGCTTGCCGGGCATGCACCCCCTAATTGGCTTGGTCAGATTATTTTTGCTACCGGCAGTTTAGGACATGGGCTACCTCTATCTGCCGGGCTTGCTTTGGGCAAAAAGCTTAAAGGCGAAAAGGGGAAAGTTTTTTGTTTGATGTCGGACGGGGAATGGAATGAAGGTTCTAACTGGGAGGCATTGATTTTTGCAGTGCAACACAAGCTTGAAAAACTGACTTTTATTATTGACTGCAACGGACTGCAGGGGTTTGGAGCTACGAAGGAGGTTGCAGATATTGAACCTTTTTCTGAAAAATTCCAGCCTTTTGGTGTTTTAGTCGAGCATATCAACGGCCACAACCTGGAGGAAATTGCTGAAGTTTTTTCCCGGGATGAAAAAGGGCCGCGAGTTATTCTTGCGCGTACCAGAAAAGGCAATGGGGTTTCATTTATGGAAAATAAAATGGAATGGCATTATTTGCCAATGAATCGGGAACAATACCAGCAGGCTTTGGAAGATATAAAACTGTCATGAGAGAGGTTCTCTGTAATACACTTTTGAAGTATTCCAAGGACAAGAATTTTGTGTTTCTTACAGGAGATCTTGGCTTCAGGGTATTGGAGCCACTAAAGCAAAGGCTGGGAGAAAGATTTATTAACGCCGGAGTTGCCGAACAAAACATGGTGTCTGTAGCAGCAGGGCTAGCCAGGGCAGGTCTGAGGCCATGGCTTTATAGCATTGCCCCTTTTATTTATGCTCGGCCTTTTGAGCAGATTCGAAACGATGTTTGCATGCATGATCTTCCTGTAAAACTTATTGGAAACGGAGGAGGATATGCTTACGGCGTCATGGGGCCCACTCACCACGCTCTTGAAGACTACGGGCTTATGCTCTCTCTGAAGAATATGTACGTTTTTGTTCCCGCGTTCGCTTTTGATATTCATACAATTGTGGAGAAGCTTTACAATTTCGAGCATCCGGCGTATATCCGCCTCGGGAGGGATGAGAAACCGGAGGATTTTGAGCCGCTGTCTTATGCGCCGTGGCGGCGAGTGATCTGCGGGTGTGGGCCGACAATGCTTGTTGTGGGTCCGCTGGTTGGTAAAATGATCAAGGATTTAGGGACTCTTGATGAGAAAATCCGTCCTGATATCTGGTGTTTGACAGAGTTGCCGATAAGCGCAAGTACTATTCCTCAGGATTTTATTGATGATTTGAAGGATTCGGGGCATTTGTTTGTGGTCGAAGAACACATTGCGCATGGCGGTGCTGGACAGATGCTCGTGCACCTTCTATCTCTAGAGGGGATTATGCCAAAAAGGCTGACTCATCGATGTGCTTTGGGGTATGTTTCCGGTTTATACGGCTCTCAGGAGTTTCACCGCAGGGAATGCGGGCTGGATACTGCCGGTATCATTGCAGAACTTAAAGGATGAACCATGATTTCGAAGCAGGAAATCAATAAACTTCAGGGGCCGATACTTGTTCTCGGGGCCAGCGGTTTTATCGGGGCAAATCTGCTGAGGTCAATATATGAATACCGGGACGATGTTTTTGGAACAGCAAAAGAGCTTCCTGCCTGGCGTTTAGAGGGGGTGTCTGCAAAGAATGTTATTGTTGCAGACCTCCTGGTGGATTCTAATCTGAAGAGCCTTGTTGATAAAATCAAACCTAAAACTGTTTTCAACTGCGTGGCTTACGGCGCCTATTCTTTCGAAACAGACTCCCAGCTTATTTATGAAACAAACTTTATCTTTACCACAAAACTGCTCAGTTATCTGGAATCCTGCGATATTGCCTGTTATGTGCATGCAGGAAGTTCTTCTGAATACGGCGATAATTCGGCAGGACCAAAGGAGTCTGATTTGCAGAAACCAAACAGCGATTATTCGGTTTCTAAAATTGCCTGCGCGAATTTGTTGAAATATTATGGCAGCAGGAAGAATTTTCCATGCGCGAATCTGCGTCTTTATTCTGTTTACGGTCCTATGGAGGATTCCTCCAGGCTGATTCCTTCGATTGTTAGATACGGTGTCCGGGGGATGCTTCCGGATTTTGTAGATGAGGATATTTCCAGAGATTTTGTATATGTCGAAGACGTCTGCAGAGCTTTTATTGATACCGCAATAAAGTTAAAGCCGGAAAACTATGGCGAATCGTTTAATGTCGGAACCGGCAGAAAAACGACTATCGCAGAAGTAGCTGATATTGCCGGTGAATTGTTCAGGATAACAGATAGACCACAGTTTGGTATGGAAAAGCGGGAGTGGGATGTCCCGAATTGGTTCGCAAATATTCAGAAGGCAAAAGAAACATTGGGATGGAGTGCGCACAAAGATTTCCGCGAGGGGTTGAAATTAACTGCCGACTGGTATCGCGGCCTGGAGGACAAGGAGGCCTATTATAGATCGTCCAAGAAGTTCAAATTGGACACAAAACACAGTGTCAGTGCCATACTGGCCTGTTATAAGGATGCTCAGGCTATTCCTATAATGTACGAGCGATTGCGAAATGTCTTTAAAAAACTTGGGATTGACTATGAAATTATTTTTGTAAATGACAACAGCCCTGATAATACTGAAGATGTGATTCAGGCCATAAGCCGCCAGGATAGAAAAGTAGTCGGTATTTCACATTCAAGAAATTTCGGATCACAAGCTGCATTCAGGAGCGGGATGGAAATCGCGACAAAAAATGCCTGTGTGCTGCTTGATGGCGACCTGCAGGATCCGCCTGAGTTGATCGAGGAATTTGTCCGGAAGTGGCGTGAGGGCTATGATGTTGTCTACGGTCGTCGTAAGGGGCGTGAAACTACGCTGATAATGCACATGGCATACAAGCTTTTCTATCGATTATTTGACTGTTTTTCATATCTGTCCATTCCTCATGATGCCGGGGATTTTTCGCTTATGGATAAGAAGGTTGTTTCATCCCTTTTAAGGTGTCCGGAGCGGGATTTGTTCCTGCGCGGCTTGCGTGCGTTTGTTGGTTTTAAGCAGGCCGGAGTGGATTACATCAGGCCCAAGCGGATGTTTGGAAAGAGCACGAACAGCCTGTTAAGGAATCTGGGCTGGGCCAAAAAGGGAATTTTATCTTTCAGTTATACCCCGCTGAACATTCTCAGTTTTTTTGGCGGTATGTTTATGATCGCTGCAATATTTCTTGCGGTTCTGCAGATTATCAGCAAATTGCTGTTTCCCGGATTGGCCCCGAAAGGTTTGACAACTGTACTGCTTGGCATTTTGTTCTTTGGTTCAATAAACATATTTGCGCTTGCCCTTCTGGGAGAATACATAGCCAAGATATTTGAAGAAATTAAACAACGGCCACATTTTATTCGTCGGGCTATCATAAAGAATGGAGAGATTAAGACTCCGTCAGATATTTCGCACAATAATACTTAGAGTTATCAGAAAAGGCGATGGAAAAGATTAGCAGGGCATGTCGCGGCAATCGGTTATAAGAAGAAACAGATTAGGGTTTTGAAGACATCGTAAAACAGCAAAGAAATATCAGGATGGCTAAAGAGAAAAACATACAAAAATTCAATCAGGATATAGAGGAAAACGAGGGTTATTATTATACTCAGACCTCAAAACTTTCATGCCGTTTGGCAAATCAGCGATTGAGCCGGGCGGTAGCAGAAATGACATGCCTTAGTGCAAAAAGAGTGCTCGATATCGGCTGTGGGGACGGAACCTATACCATTGAACTGCTGAACAAAGGCCCGAAATACGTATTAGGTGTTGATGCTGCGCAAGCTGCTGTTGATTTAGCCCGGAAGAAAGTGATAGATTTTGATAACATTGAGTTTCGTGTATTGGATATTTATGAATTGGCGAATTTACAGGAGAAGTTTGACGTAGCGATAGTTCGGGGAGTACTTCATCATCTCTACGATATTAGAAAAGCTATTGTCGGCATTTCAAAAGTGGCGGGTGAAGTTATTGTTATCGAACCTAATGGATATAGCCCGATTTTGAAAATTATTGAAAAAACTTCCCGTTATCATATTAAACATGAAGAAAAGTCTTATTCCCCGCACCGATTGAACAAGTGGTTCAGCCGAATTGGAGGTGAATTAATACAAGCTTCTTACTGTAATATAGTGCCGTTTTTTTGTTGGGATATTTTAGCTCGTATGCTTAAAACAATTGAGCCGTTTATAGAGAGGACTTTTTTGCTTAAGCAGCTTTTTTGTGCTGTCTATGTAATGAAGGTTCATTTCGGGCGCAATGAGAATCGATAGAAAAAAGAAGATATTTCAGGAATCTGTGATGCTGCTACTCTGTGCAGGGGTGATTGGTTTATCAGTCCTGTTAAGGTTTTTTAAGCTGCTGGATAAAAGTCTCTGGATCGATGAGGCTTCGAGGTTTTTTGTCGCAAAGAAGAGTATTGCGGATATCATTTTCATAGACGGATTGGGGTCGTTTTCACCTCCTCTCCACAATATTCTTTTACATTTCTGGTATTACATGGGAGATAGTGAATTTATAGTGAGATTATTTCCTCTGGTTTTTGGGCTTATTTCGATAGTTGTGTTTTTTATAATTGTAAAAAAGCTGTACTCGAAAGCTACCGGCGATAAAACAGCATTTTATACTGCTTTGCTGGCAACATTCTTCCTGGCAGTATCACCTATGCATATACACTACTCTCAGGAAGCAGGAGGGCCTTATACTCTTTACTTTCTTTTTATTTTAATTTCCATGTATTTGTTTTTAGAGATAATAAAGGATTATCCTCAGAAGCAATTCAGGTATTTCCTATATTTTGCCTTCCTGTTAGCTATCTGCTTTTACCTGCACTATTTCACGGTGAACTTTATTTTGGCGTATAATCTGATTTTCGTTTTCTATTATTCGGTTTTTGTAAGGCATAAAAGCATAGCGGAATGGTTGGCCAAATCTTTGAAATGGTTTTTTTCTCAGCTTATTTTATTGGTCGCTATTATTCCGATATTGCCAACCGTGGTTTTCCAGGCTTCAAGAGGTCAGCCGGGCCCATCTGTCAGTATTAGGGATATGAGGGAACTGTTTTTTGCTTTTGTGTCAGGTCAGTGGTCATTTGCTGTTAAAACGGTATTGGGCATTACGGCAGCAATGATATTTGCCGGTTGTTTATTTTTTATTTTTAAGAGAGGCAAAGACAGAGGCGATGCTGTGAAAAAAGACGTACTGTTATTATCATTATTTGTGGCGGTTATCGGCATTGGTTTTCTTATAGGCATCAAGACACATGCGTTCAGATATAGATATTTATTTCCTCTTTTGGCAATTTATGTTATTCTGCTGGCAAGAGGTACTATGTGCGTACGGCCCGGATTTGTCAGAATACCTCTTATCTTATTTGTACTATTTTCCTCCATGTTTTCTTTGAACGAATACTACTTCAAACAGCCTTATTGGGAGAAAGAGCCCTGGCGCGACGCAAGTGCATTTGTTGGCAACAATTCACTTCCCGGTGATATAATTGTTTTTCCGATAAGTAATGAACAGCCGGCGTTCAATTACTATTATCGCAAGTGTGATTTACAATTGAAAGAGTATGGATTGATAAGAGACTATGATATTTATAAAGGGCCTGTTTTTTCGTTTGATGTGCCTCCGGAGGATCTTATTGCCGAGTTTGAAAGATTAACACAGGCAACAAACAGGATATGGGTGGTTACGGCAAGGATAACTATAGGTATGCCAACATCCCCCAAAGGCATAGGTCATCTTATAATAGATTATATGAACTCCACAGAAAAATATGATTTTATACTTCACAGGCACGTTGGCGGCAGATTGAATGTTTTTTTATATGGCCGCAAAGGGTAATAATCATGAACGAAACAGATGTTGTGCTCATAGACCCCCCGGCGATACTGCATAAACCAAAACGCGCAACCAGATCACACAAAAGCAGTTCATTGCCTCACCTGGGGCTGCTTAGCATTGCGGCAGTTATTGAAAAGCATGGCTACAACGTAAAGTATATTGACGCAAGAGCGTTGGGGATAGATATAGAGGAGTGTTGTAACGAAGCAGTAAGACATAAACCTCGTTATATAGGTATTACGGCCACAACATCGGCAATTAATTATGCGGCTAAAGTAGCAGAAAAACTAAAAGCCGAGCACGATGCCGTTATTATCATCGGAGGAGCACATCTTAGCGGCACACCGGTTAAAACAATGGAAACGTTCAAAGCATTTGATATTGGGGTAGTCAGAGAAGGCGAAGAAACCATTGTGGAACTGCTCAAAGCATTAGATTATGGCAGGGACTTAAACAGTGTCAGCGGATTAATATACAGGGATAACAAAGAAGTCAGGCTTACCGGGCAGCGGGATTATATTGCAGATCTTGACATCCTGCCTTTGCCTGCATGGCACCTGCTGCCGGAGATGTCGAAGTATTATCATCCTAATTATATGAGCACCGGCAGGTTGCCTTCTAATCATATAATAACAAGCCGCGGATGCTATGGGAAATGCATTTTTTGTGACAAGGCGGTGACCGGAGATCGCATTCGAAAGCTCAGCCCGGAATATGTGCTGGAAATGATTGATGTCCTGCACAACAAATATGGAATAAAGGATATTCAGATAAACGATGATTCGTTTCTAAGCTTCAAGAAACGTGCGCACATGATTTGTGATGAATTGATCAAACGAAACTGGGATGTAACATTTTCCTGTGATGCGAGAGTGGATAATATTGACAAGGAACTGATGGCCAAGCTAAAAAGAGCGGGGTTCTGGCAGGTTGCCTTCGGCATAGAGTCCGGCTCTCAGGAAATCTTAAACTATATAAAGAAGGGAATTACCCTGGAACAGGTTGAAAGGGCAACAACATTGGCTAACCGGGAGGGGCTGAAGGTTAAAGGATTTTTTATATTAGGCCATCCGACTGAAACCAGGGAAACTATCATGCAAACGATAGATCTTATGTTAAAGTTGGATATACATGATTTTGGGCTTACGTTTTTTACGCCGTATCCCGGTTCGCCGTTTTATGAGGTTGCAGGAAAATACGGTTATTTCAAAGATAATTGGGATGATATGCATGGCTATTCCATCGATACGTTTATACCTGCCGGATTCACACGAGAAGAATTAATTGCTTACCGAAAACTCGCTCACAGGAGGTTTTACCTGAGGCCGAGAGTGATCTATTCGAAGATCAGGGATATAAAATCGCCTTTCGATTTATTTAAATTTGTAAATGGAGCATTGTCTTTTTCCAGAAAATTTCTGGCTTGTAATATGCTATCGAGGAGCAAACAAGAAGAATATTAACTTGTTGAGCTGTTTAAAGTTACTGTGTATATTCCTGCGGCACCATTTTTAGAAATTCGTCACATTTTTTCATTGTTTAAGTCTGCTTCGCCCTCAGGCCAAACATGGAAAACCCTGCCTGATGATAGAGTGATATGGTTTTCAAAAGGAAGATGGGGACTCAATGAGCTGGTGTCAGATTATATACAATCCAAAACCAAAACAAGCAGAGTGGTTTTGATTCCCGAATACTTTTGCGATCCTTCCCTGGCGCCGCTGCGAAAATCTGGTCTTACTATTCGTTTTTACAGGATCAACTGCCGGTTAGAACCCGACATTCATCATTTGAATATCATTATTAGAAAACAAGGCGCAGCAGACGTTTTGTTGTTTGTCCATTATTTTGGAATACCTCTGGGTGTAAAGGATACGTCCAGGTGGTGTAAAGAGCATGGGGTATTGCTGGTTGAAGATGCTGCCCATTCAATGGTTCCTGTTCCGGGGATCGGGGACAATGGATGGCCTGTTATTTACACGCCGTGGAAATTCTTTAACCTCCTTGAGGGAGCAGTGGTTGTTCTGCCGCGAAGGCTGAAAGATATTCTTAAGGAGCCGGAAATTAAAAAAGGCTATTCACCTGCCTTCTGGCGATGGCTTGCTAAAAGAATAGCCCATACCACGGCAGGGCGAATGAACCTGCCTTTGCACAAGTTGAGAAAAGCGGACAAAGAAAGTCTGAAAGAAAACCACACATTAACTGCCTCGGAGGACTGTCGGTGCGCCTCATCATTTGTTGCGATTCTGGGTAAGCTCGAAAAGCAATTAGAAAGCTTCAGAGCCGTCAGAGAAAGAAATTACCGGTGCCTGGACAAAGCTTTTTCCGGAAATGATTTTGTAGCTGAACCAGTTTTCTCAAGCCTTCCAGATAAGTTTGGGCCATACGTATACCCGTTGCGGATTCGAAACGGGCGCTGCTGGGAATTGATGGCATCGCTGAACCGGAGGGGGGTTCCGGCTTTGCCGTGGGGAGATTTAAGTCCGGAGGTGCTTAATTTGCCTGATTTTGCGTTGTCCAATGCTCTATGGCGAGAGGTTTTGACTTTGCCGGTACATCAGCACCTGACGAAATCCCAGATGGATCGCATGGCCCGGGAAGTTATTAACCTGCTGTGAGGTTGCAGTTGATATATGGGAATAAATAAATGAAAGTTCGTTATGTTTTTGCAAAAACGCACAATATTCTCAAATTGCAGAGAAACATACAGCAGCGTTTGTGTAACCACAGCGAAGGAGTTGTTAAAGTTCTTATCTACCACGATATTCCTGAATCCAGATTGGGAAAATTCCATGATCAGATAAAGGCATTATATGACAACTATATTTTTATAACCCCGAACCAGTTCCATTTTTTTATGGCGGGGAATTGTAACCTGAGAGGTTTAAATCTGCTTTTGACTTTTGATGATGGTTTCCTTTCCAGCAGAACTGCTGCCGAGGAGGTTCTGGGACCCTTAGGGATAAAAGCTTTATTTTTTGTGACAGTAAATTTTGTTGGCATATCTGACGAACAGCAATGGAAGCATTTTGTCTCAGATAAAATATGCGGAGGCACGGAACATGTGCAAAACTTTAAACCAGAATACATGCCAATGGGCTGGCAGGATATTTTTTGGTTGCGGGATAACGGCCATACTATCGGCTCTCATACACTCAGCCATCCAGGACTTTCATTTCGATTGACAGAAAATGTTCTTGCATCTGAGATTATCCAAAGCGGGGATATTTTAGAAGAAAAGCTGGACACAGCAATCGATGATTTTGCCTATCCTTTTGGGAATATCGAAAGTATCAGTCCACAAGCGATTGCGCAGATTCAAAAACGGTACAAATATTGTTTTTCGGGGATCAGGGGGTTGAACAGGCCTTTAACACATCCTATGGGTATTTTCAGAGATTCGGTCAATCTTGATGATACAATAGACTATCTTAAATTCCAGGTCGAAAACGGCCTGTCATGGCTTTATTATCGAAAATCAAGAAAACTTCAGTCTCTGATTAACGAAGCACGCGTGGGATAGCGCTACTTTTCAATGAAGAGGCAAGTTGTGTACATACTGGAGGAAGCCACATATCCGCAATGGGATAAACTACTGAAGCAATGCAACAAGACAAACCTTCTCCAGGCATGGGAATATGGGGAAGCCAAGCGAATTGTTGAGGGCTGGGGGCCGATTCGGTATGTGGTTCTTGATGGCAGCGAACCGGTTGGACTGGTGCAGGTATTGAACAAGCTGTTACCGTTGTTTGGTGGCTTTACGCGTATAAACAGGGGGCCTCTTTTTTTGTGTGATACAGTAAACAGAGATACCTTAAATGAAATAGTTGAAAATACCCTGCTGGCCCTGTATCGAGAGATAGTTGAGAAGAAGGGGTATTGTTTGGCTATCGCGCCCGAGATAGAACAGTCAGAAGAGATTGATCAGATGCTTGAACGTCTTGGTTTCCAGGCGGCAGGAGGAACTTGCTGGTCGTCTTCGGTTGTGGATTTATTATTGAGCGAGAATGATTTGTTCAGGGATCTTCGCGGCAAATGGCGCAACCTGCTCAGGAAATCCGAAAAAATGGGGCTGGAGCTTGAGCAAACATGCACTGACGAAGCAATGGGGTTTCTTATGGAAAAATATTGTTACATGCAAAAAGAGAAGGGATTTGCCGGCGTTCCCAAAAATATTCTGATGGAATTAAGACGGCTGATTCAACCGGCTGATCGGATGCAAATACTTTTTGCGCAAAAAAACGGGATAAGAATAGCAGGTATTTTAGTTGTAGGGCATGGGGATAGCTGTACTTATCTGGTAGGGTGGAATACGCCTGACGGAAGGCAGTTGCAGGCCAACTATTTTTTGTTGTGGCAGGCCGTTATGAGTTTCAGACACACCGGCTACCGGTGGTTCGATCTTGGAGGGGTTGACCGGGAGATAACGCCGAATATTGCACATTTCAAAACAGGGCTGGGTGGGGACAATTACAGACTGGCAGGGGAGTGGCTGGCAGCCAAGCACAGTTGGATGCCATTGGGCCTTAAAGTAGTTAATAAATTCAGAAAAGTCTTTTCCGGTTAGAGAATTTGCGCAACAACAAGACAGAGGTTAAGGGATACAGAGCTTGTGAAAGGAAAAAAGCGTAGAATTGCCATTAACGGCCTCGGTATTCAAAGAGGCGGAGGCCTGACTTCTCTTTTAGGCCTGGCGGGTGCGATTGATTCGGTTGATAAGAAAAACGCGTATCTGATTTTTCTACATACCGGTCAAAGGCACATTATTAATTCCTTGCCGGAAAGATTCAGCAAAGTTGTTTTTCCTCTTAACATAAAAAGTCTCTTTCTTCGGTTAATTGTGGAACAATTTGTTCTTCCTTTATGTCTGCTTTGGTATAGGGTGGACTGTTTATATTCTGGTGGGAACCTGACAATTCTTTTCGCACCCTGCAAACTTGTTTTCTTAATTGAAAACGCAAATCCCTATTCATTTTTAAAGCTGCAAAGATCGAAACAGGAAACAGTCAGAAATATTATAATCAGGTTTTTTACTTATGTTTCTGCTGCCCGGGCTGATTGTATAAGATTCCTTTCCGATGATTCCCGCAGGCTGATTTGCAATAATTACAGGATTCCGGCAGACAAAAGTTTTGTTTTGCCTCATGGGACCGATTCGAAAAACATCTCTTCAGAGATCAGCACATGCGCCGAGACAGGGTTGTCCTGCAGGTTTATTCTTGTGGTTTCAGATTTTTATCCACACAAGAATATAAACAACATACTGGAAGCCTTTGATATTCTTGTTGAGCAATTCAAGTACGAAGGTTGCCTGGTTATTATCGGAAACTTTACATACTATAATTATAATAAATACTTCAAAAAAGTTCTAAAGAAAATTGAAGGCCTGAAGAATGGCCGCAAGGTAATACTGAAAGGACATGTTGAACATAAACAGCTATATGGTTTTTATAAGAATGCTGATGTCTTTGTATACCCTTCCATTGAAGAAACGTTTGGTATTCCGCTTATTGAGGCGATGGCCTTGAAGACCCCTATAGCAGCTTCTGACTGTTCAAAGCATAATTGGAACTACTTTAACCCGTTCAAGGAAGTTTGCGGGGATTCGGCGGAGTACTTTGATCCTTTGGATGCGAAGGATATGGCACGAGCTATTCACAAAATAGCCACAGATACTAACTGCCGAGAGCGGCTTATTAAAAACGCAGCAGATCAGATTAGAAGATACGACCTGAAAGATATTGCCAGGCAGCTTGTAGAAAGATTTGAGAGTGTATGAGAGTATTACTGATAGAACCCCCTTTTGAGAGATTTATTGGACAGCGGTGTGAGTGGTATCCTATTGGGCTGACGTCCATTGCCACACAGTTGGAAACCAGGGGGCATACAGCCAGAGTATATAATGCGGAACATGATAATACACTGCAGTATATTAATATTGTCAGGTACCTGAAGAATTGTTGTAAATACAGACAAGGCCTTAAGGAGGAAAACCAGCCGATCTGGCAGGAAGTCACTCGGACGATATGTGAATTCAGCCCGGATATTGTAGGCATATCGGTTAAAAGCGTAAAGATACCATCAGCCTTTAGAATCGCGGAGATATGTAAAAAGATTAGCAGGCAGATTCTTGTCGTTGCCGGGGGGTTTCATGCGACAACTAAGCCGGAAGATTTACTGAAGTCAGATAATATTGATATTGTTATAAGGGGAGAAGCAGAGGAAATCTTTCTGGAGCTTGTTGATGGCATTGACAAAAACAGTCTTGATTTGAAACGAGTAGCAGGAGTTTCGTTCAGAGATTCAAACAGCGGTAATTTTAGCACAGCGGATCGGCCGTTAATTAAAGACCTTGATATGATATCCTTTCCCAAAAGAGAATTGATTATAGGATATGAAGACTGCACTTCGGACCAGCTTGGCTGGGTGATGACCAGCCGGGGCTGTCCATATGATTGTGCTTTTTGTAATTCCAACGCTATTTGGAAGCGCAAGGTAAGGTATGTAAGTTTATCGAAAGTACTGGATGAAATAGATTATCTGGCAGATAAGTTTGGGATAACAAATATTAATTTTGTGGATGATTCTTTTACTGTAAGTAAAAAAAGGGTTTTTGAATTCTGTAATAAGTTGATAAATCGAAAAAAGAAAATTACCTGGTCATGTCTTACAAGAGTAGATCTGTTGAATGAAGAGTTAATAGGTATCATGAAAAAGGCTGGTTGTACAAAAGTGGATATTGGAATCGAGTCCGGCAGTGAGCGTATTCAGAAGCTGATAAACAAGGATATTGTGTTAGATGATGTTGAAAGGATTTCCAAGCTCTTGAGAAAACACAAGATATTCTGGGCGGGTTTTTTTATGATAGGTTTTCCAACGGAAACCAGAGAAGAGATTCTTGAGACGCTGGCCTTCATGAAAAGAGTAAAGCCCGACTGGGCATGTATGAGTATTTTCGCTCCTTATCCCGGTTCGAAGCTGTACGATATGGTTAAAGCCGATGGGATGATTCGTGAGGACTGCGATAAGGTTGTCAGTCATCAGATCGCTGACAGTTGTTTTTCCAGGAATATTTCTCCCGAAAATTTTAAGAAACTTGCAGAGTTTGTATTCGACGAGTTTAACAGGTACAATAGTTCAGGTGTTAATTTACTCAGAAGGGCTTTATCGAGAAATTATCATAAGAACCCTCGGTTGATAATAAGTGACATGAATAAATTCTTATCTTGGCATAAGCAAAAATGAATTTGTTTTCAGTAAGGTCAGAATTTATTATTCTGCCCTGTGCCTGATTTTTTAACGAGCCGGAACTGGAATAAAGATGAAACAGAAGGCCATTGTATTAATTGAATCTCTTTGTGATATTGACCAGAGCCTTGAGGCCGGGATATACAGGTCTTGTAAACAAGTAGGGCTGGAAAGGGATATTGAGTCGGCAAAAGCAATATTTATAAAGCCCAACCTGACTTATCCTGTGTATAAAAGGGGGGTAACTACCCGCAAGGAGTTTGTTGAAGGTCTTGTTGGAGTTCTCAGGAACATGAATCCTGTTACGAAAATTTATATTGGTGAGGGGGAAGGGGGGTATAACAGTTTTCCCATGACAGATGCGATGCGGGAAATGGGTTTTTTCGAAATCGCGGAGAAATATTCAAACGTAGAAATTATAAATATTTCCAGGCTGCCGTCGCGTACGATTGAACTGACCGCGAGAGATAAGCCATATCCCATTGCTCTCCCGGCGTTATTTCTGGATGAAATCGATTTTTCAATTACATGTCCTGTCCCGAAAGTTCACGGCATGACCAGGATAACTCTTTCCTTAAAAAATCAATGGGGATGTCTGCCTGATGTAATGCGGCTAAAAAATCATTATGTATTTAATGAGATTATCGGGCAAATCTGTGATAAGCTAAAATTCCGTTATGCTTTTCTTGATGGAAAATATGGGCTGGATAATAACGGCCCGATGGTCGGCAATCCTGTGGAGCTTAACTGGTTTGCTGCGTCTAATTCATTAGGCGCTTTTGACGTGATTGTAGCGGAAATGATGGGGTTTGACTGGAGAAAAGTCAGACATCTAAAAATGGCTTCGAAATATGGTTTTGTGCCTGACAGAAGCGATATAGAAGTTATCGGCGATATAAGGTCTTTACAGAGAAGATTTTCGCTTAATCGAAATTTTTGGCATTATCCTGCATTAATTGCTTTTCATTCAAAAAGATTAACAAACTTGTTCTATCTTTCGAGGTATGCAAAAATACTGCATGACATAATGTATACGTTCAGGGAGCGCCCGATAGATCCGGGGGATAATTCGGCTTGAGAGGTTTGGTGGGATTTGGTATCTTGAAAAGATTATCGAATAAAAGGATTTCGTGTTAAATGAAACAGGTTATTCAAAATTATCGAACCGGTGTGGTTAAACTTGCGGATGTGCCGATTCCGGTTTGCAGCAAGAGTGATATTCTGGTTCGCAACATAGCTTCGCTGATAAGTATTGGCACAGAACGCTCTATCATTGATTTAGGCAGAAAAAGCTTGTTGGGCAAGGCAAAGGCGAGGCCTGACCTTGTTAAGCGTTTTGTGGATAAAACCAAAAAGGAGGGTTTTATTAAGACATTCAGGGAAGCTTTGGGAAGACTTGATAACCCTGTTTCGCTGGGATATAGCTGCTCTGGTATAATCGTTGAGGTTGGTGAGAATGTTCATAAGTTGTGCCCCGGCGACAGGGTAGGTTGTATCGGAGCAGGGTGTGCATCACATAGCGAATATGTGAGAGTTCCTGAAAATTTATGCTGCAGACTGCCTAAGAAGTCCAGCCTGGTAAATCAGCAGACCGATCAAGATGAGACTATTTCGTTTGAAGAAGCTGCTTTTGGAATGCTTGGTACGATAGCGATGCATGGAATAAGGTGTGCAAGACTCAATCCGGGAGAAACTGTTACTATTATCGGCCTGGGACTTTTGGGGTTATTATCGGTTCAGATTTGCAAAGCTTATGGATACAAAGTTATTGGTACGGATATCGATGCTTCTAAGGTGGGGCTTGCCAAAACGCTGGGGGCCGACTGCGTATTTGGCTCTGGCGAAGATATTGTACAAAATGTTAATAATGAGACCCAGGGATACGGCAGTGACGCAGTGATTATAACAGCAGCAACAAAAAGCGATGAGCCAATTAATAAAGCCGTGGAGATTTCGCGGCAAAAGGGAAGGATTGTTGTTGTCGGCGTTGCTGACATTCATCCGAGTCGCAATGAGATGTGGCACAAGGAGGTTGAAATTGTAGTCTCAAAGGCGGGCGGCCCCGGAATATTTGACCCGTTGTATGAGAGACAAGGGATTGACTATCCTTTCGGTGAGGTCAGGTGGACACAAAACAGAAACCTCGAACATTTTTATCAGTTGATTGCCGATGGGAAAGTTGACACGAAAACACTGATCACACATCGTTTTCCAATAGAGCAGTCCGAGACGGTTTACAAGAATATACTCGACGATAAGGGCGGGCCGTATATCGGTGTTTTGCTTGAGTATCCGGATGCAAAGCAGCCTGAGGTGCTCGCCGGCAGAATGTTGAAGATGCCTAAAGCCGTTGTCAAGGCCGGGGGTAAATTCAGGTCGACGATTGGTGTTATCGGAGCGGGATTATTTGGAAAGGCTCTTTTGCTGCCTGCATTAAAAACTGTTCCTGATATTGAATTTCGCAGTCTGGCAACATCTTCAGGTGAGAATAGTTATCACGTCGCGGAAAAGTATGGTTTCAGTAACTACACCACCGATTACAAGGACATCCTTTCAGATGATTCTATCGATACGGTAATCATCCTGACTCCGCATAGTATGCACGCAAAAATGGTTCTGGAATCCCTCAGGAGCGGTAAAAATGTTTTTGTGGAGAAACCCCTGGCAGTTAATGAAGCCGAGCTTCGTGAGATAATTGATGTCTGTCAGAATGTCAGTGATAAGTTTCTCAATGTGGGTTATAACAGGAGATATTCTCCACATGCCGAGAAAATGGCTGGGTTTTTGAAAGGTCGGCACAACCCTGTTGTAGTTGCCTACAGGGTAAACGCAGGGTTTGTTCCAGCGGACCATTGGGTACATTCCCCGGCTCAAGGCGGAGGCAGGGTGATTGGTGAAATATGTCACTTTGTGGATATGCTGCAGTTTTTATGTAAATCGAATCCTGCCAGAGTGTTTGCCGAAAGGATTTCAGGAAATAATAAAACAGCTATAAATAATGATAACATCGCAGTTACACTGAAATTCGAGGATGGTTCCGTAGGCAATATAGTATATTCAGCATCAGGGGATAAAGCATTCTCAAGAGAAAGAATTGAAGTATATTTTGACGGCAACACAATTGTTTGTGACGATTACAGGCGAACTTATCTATATGCCGGAAGTAAAACCGCGAAATTTAAGACAGCGAACCAACAAATGGGATATAGCCAGGAATTGAGGAATTTCTTTGATGTAATAACCGGAAAGGCAGAACCCACCTTTTCAAATAAACAGATTTTCATCTCAACGTTAACGGTTTTTAAGATCAATGAATCACTTGAGAAAGGTGAACCGGTAGAAGTGAATTTATGAATATTCTGCTTGTAACGGATTCCTACCCGCCCGAGATTCGTTCTGCTTCGAACCTAATGTATGAGCTGGCGGAATGTCTCAAAGTATATGGCCATAATATCTGTGCGCTAACTTCGAATCCACGATACAATTTAAGCAGCCCGGAAGAAAACGATCTGCCTGAATATAAAATTGAAAATGGAATCAAAGTGTTGCGGGCAAAAACGCTGCCTCACCATAAAATTAACTTTGTTATCAGGGGCATAGCACAGCTTACGATGCCGAAGATTTTTCTTGCCTGTCTGGCAAAATATGTAAAAGAGAAAATTGACGTTGTTATTGTTTACAGTCCGCCGTTGCCCCTTGCGCGTGTTGGAGAAAGCATTAAAACTAAGCATAATGCCAAATTTATCCTGAACGTTCAGGATGTTTTCCCGCAAAACGCGATAGACCTGGGAGTACTTGCCAATCCGATGTTAATCAGGTTTTTCGAACACATTGAGAAAAAGGCGTATCGAGCCGCGGACAAGATTATTGTTCATTCCAAGGGTAATAAGTTATTCCTGACTTCTCAAAAAAACATCGACGACGACAAGGTTGACATTATCCATAATTGGGTTGACGTTTCGGGTTATAACGGCAAAGCGCGAAGCGGCAGATTCAGAAAAAAGTACTGCCTGAATGATAAATTTATATTCCTGTTTGCCGGCGTGATCGGGCCTTCTCAGGGGCTGGATTTAGTTATTGAAGCAGCCAGCCGGGTTCGGGATTTTCCTGATATGTGTTTTTTGCTCGTCGGCGATGGGACTGACAAGCCCCGTCTGCAGCAAATGGCATGGGAAAGGAAGCTTGAGAATGTGCTTTTTCACCCTTTTGTGTCTGCGCAGGAATATCCTGAACTTGTCAAGGATGCGGATGTGGGTTTGGTATGTCTTAGCAGCAGAAACAAGACGCCGGTGGTGCCGGGCAAGATTATGGGATATATGGCTGCCGGAATCCCTGTTTTAGCTTTTTTGCAGGAGCAGAGTGACGGCCATGAACTTATCAGGGACGCACAATGTGGATATTCGGCAACTTCGGATAATCTTCAAAAAGCTGTTGAAATGATTTTGGAGATTTATAAAAACAGACATAGGCTGTCGGAGCTTGGTAACCGCGGAGCAGCCTATGCAAAAAAATATCTGACAATAGAAAAAGCTATTGAAAAACTTCAAAAACTGTTTTGATATCTGTTGCTTCTGAATTATTTCTGATATTGGTAATTTTCGGTTTTTTGTTCCAACAAGCTTAGGTACTTTGGGAATTGACAATGCTAAAAACGCTTGCCATATTTGGTACTCGCCCGGAAGCAATAAAATTAGTGCCTATCCTTATAGAATTGAGGAAATATCCGGAAATTCGACTTGTAATCTGTGTTACCTCGCAACACCGCCAGATGCTTGACCAGGTGTTGCGGCTTTTTGCCATTAAGCCTGATATAGACCTGGATTTGATGCAGCCAGAGCAGACTCTGTCTGAATTGACTGTCAGGGTAATCTCGAAAGTGGATGAAGTTCTTTGTAATGTCAAGCCGGATTTAGTGCTGGTTCAGGGAGATACCACGACGGCAATGGCAGCATCACTGACGGCGTTTTATCATAAGATTCCAGTTGGGCATGTCGAAGCAGGGCTTCGGTCGGATAATATATATTCACCATTTCCCGAGGAATTAAACAGGAAAGTGACAGCTCTTGCAGCAGCATACCATTTTGCCCCTACTGAAAGAGCCAGAAGCTTCCTGATTCGTGAGGGTGTCCGGGAAAACAATGTCTATGTAACAGGCAATCCTGTTATAGACGCTCTTTTTATGGTACTGAAGAATCCGGTTCCGGAAAAGGCTGCTTGGCTGCTTGGCAGAACAGGCGTGACTGACGGGTCTGCACAGAGACGTCTTATCCTTGTGACGGCCCATAGGCGGGAAAACTTCGGGATACCATTGAGAAATATATGCATGGGCTTGAAATCTCTCGCTGAAAGAAATAAGGATATTTCGATACTGTATCCGGTTCATCATAATCCTAATGTAAAAGAACCGGTTTATGAAATCTTGTCGGATGCTGAAAGGGTTTACCTTGAGGAGCCTCTGGAGTATGATGTTATGGCGCATTTGATGAATAAAGCTCACCTGATTCTTACAGATTCCGGCGGAATTCAGGAAGAGGCACCTTCTCTCGGAAAACCGGTGCTTGTGATGAGAACTGAAACCGAAAGGCCTGAAGGAGTTGAGGCCGGAACCGCTAAGTTGATTGGTCTGGCTAAAGATAATATAATCATTGAGACAGAACGGTTGCTCAGTGATCATGTTGAATATGAAAGAATGGCGAAAACAGCAAATCCATATGGTGACGGGAAGGCTGCAAAAAGAATAGTTGATGTAATATTATCGCTTGACAAAGCATAATTATTATTCAGCAGAGGACAGCAGATGAATCTTTTTGAAAAAAGAATTGAGTTAATTGACAATTACCTTGAAAAAATAAATCTTGGTAAGCAATTTGAAGGGTATTATAAAAGCAGGACAATTCTTGTAACCGGAGGAGCCGGCGCTATAGGTAGCAATCTTATTATAGCCCTGTCAAAGTTGGTGGGTCACACCGGAAAAGTAGTCGTTTTGGATAATCTCTCATCTCTCAGGATCAAAGAAGCCTGGAACGTAGCACCGTTACCGAACATAATGTTTGTTCTTGGGGATGTTAGGAATGACGTCGATTTAAATAGAGTTTTCAAAGAAGAGCCGTCCATGGTTTTTCACCTTGCCGCTTTTTTCGCGAATCAGAATTCAGTTGATTATCCCCAGACATCGGCTGAGGTCGATGTAATAGGCCAGATAAAACTGATGGAGTACTCAAATCTCAGTAAAATCGAACGGTTTATTTACGCCTCGAGCGGGTGTGCGATATACGGATCTTATCCTAAGATGCCGCTTAAAGAAGATTTCATATCGATGCACCTGAGCACACCCTATCAGATCAATAAAATGACTGGCGAGATGTACTGTAATTTTTATCATCATCATTACGGCCTGAAGACGACAAATTGCCGGTTTTTTAATTCATATGGTCCCGGCGAAGCCCCGGGACAATACAGGAACGTAATTCCGAATTTCATTTTTTGGGCCTTGAACAAAAAGGCTCTTCCGATAACCGGAACAGGTGAGGAAACAAGAGATTTTACCTATGTGCTTGATCTGGTTCAGGGGCTTATCAAAGCTGGTTACTGTGAAAAGGCTGTCGGTGAGAATTTTAACCTTGCCAGGGGAAAAGAAGTGGCAGTGAAAAAACTTGCCGAGATGGTTAACAAGGCAACTGATAATCCGGGTGGAATTGTGTTTAAGCAAAAACGAAAATGGGACACCAAGCCGAGACTGCTGGCGTCTATTGACAAAGCCCATGAACTTATCGGTTACGAGCCGGTGGTTGATTTTGAGAAAGGTCTTGAGACAAGTATAGAATGGTTCAAAGACAACTGGGAGAACATCTGCCGAGTTGCGGATTTTCCCCCTGGAATGAACAGTGCTGTTCGAGATGCTGAAGCTGTGTGCTGATTGGGACCGATTGGGAGAATAAAACAACTGCGAACCGGGGTCAGGACTTGAGAACGCGACTATTTCTGTTTATTGTTGACATTGTTCTGGTGAACATCGCTTTTCTTCTTGCATTTTTCCTCAGATATATGGGGCACATACCTGCCCAGAGCTTCCAGCCGTACAAAGGTAATTTTGTATTTCTGACGCTTATATATATATTAACACTTTTTCTGGCAGGAGCTTTTCAAAAACGCTTTACATCTTATACCGACCTGTTCAAGCGAATATTTCTCGGGCTTTTCTTTGGTACTATTTTTGGCATATCTCTGGTTTATGTGTTCAGGATAATATGGACAAGTTTTCCTTCCAGTGTATTTATTATTTCCTTCCTTATCGGTTTGATTCTGATTTTTGGGGTCAATGGTTTGATTTTAAAGGCAGCCGGTAGAATCAAAAAAAGAATTGTCCTCATCGGCAGGGAAGAAACCGACGGTATTATCGAAAACAATGCTTACGTAGTTACCAAACAGGTTGACAGCATTGAAGAGCTAATCAGGTACAAGGATATAGATGAGATAATAATATGTAAAAAAATCGATGATGAAAAGAATCTCAGTCTGCTGATACACCTGCTGCAAAAACTCAGAATAACTGTCTTTTTCCTTCCCGGGCTTTATGCGGAACTGCTTTCCCGGAACTTCAACAGCAACAGCGGTGTAAACGCACTTGCCACTTTTCTAGGGAAAAAGTCGGATACAGAAGAACTCCTGATAAGGTCTCTGGATGTAGTTGTCAGCCTTGCAGTTTCCCTCATGACTGCCCCATTTATGCTCATTATCGCAATACTTATAAAAATTTCATCACCAGGCCCGGTTCTTTATAAGCAAAAAAGGGCCGGCAAAGACGGTGTTACATTCAGGCTCTATAAGTTCAGAACAATGATAAAAAATGCCGGTTTCACTCCTGCTACTGAAGATGATCCGCGCGTAACGAAAGTAGGAAGATTTCTTCGAAGAACGAGATTGGATGAGTTGCCGCAGTTGATAAATATACTCAGAGGGCAGATGAGCCTTGTAGGCCCCCGGCCGGAAAACCTGCCCCGCGTTGAAGCGCATAGAGCCCTGCGGGGAATGAGACTTGCGGTAAAGCCCGGCCTTACCGGTCTTGCACAGGTACGAAGCCATTATGATTTGCACCCGAAATATAAGATAAAGTACGACTATTTGTATATCCAAAAAAGGTCGTTGTTACTCAACCTTTATATCCTTTGGAAAACCGTTCCTGTTTTGCTGTCGAAAAAGGGGTGGTAATAAACCCGCCGACAACTGACGAGAGCTAGCTTTGTTAATGGTTATCGGATATGTATATCAGGCAAAATACCCGCTTGGAATGAAAAAAACTTGTAGGAATTCAGGCTCAAGTTTTCTGTGGTCAGACCGATAAAACTCCTGCAGAAAATCTGTAAATGTTCTCTGGCGGCCGGGTAACGGTTCGTAGCAGAATTCGCTAACTGGAACCAGGAATACCAGACTCATAATAATTAGTATAGTGAATACGTCATTATCGTTTTTGGGTTAGGATATAGTGACAACAATAGACAATGAAAGGCAAAAACGTGGGAAATCATGTTTTTTCTACCAATCCGGAGGGTGGGATACCCAGCCAGGCGTGTCGGACTATCAGGAAGGGGGCACAGCCGTAAACATATATGGCGACCCAGTTCATCGCGTATCGGTGGTTCCCGACCTGTAGCAGTAGTGGCTTATTCATCCTTATCGGACGTTAAGAAAAAATTTCTTGTGCTATTTGTCTTTTTTTTCAGTTTTTGCTTGATTCAATAAGTCTTTTGTGCTAAAGTAATGCTTGTAGGGCTAAACTATATTCTTATATGTGGATTGTTTTAACCAAGACATTGGTAGGGAATGTCTCTCTACCAAAGCAGAAAGAAAGGAAGGTTATAAAATGAAGAAAGTTATGGTACTTGCTGTGGTGCTTCTCGCAGTTCCGGCGATGGCGGCTGTGAACCTTAGTTGCGAAGTAGCGGCCACAGGCGGTGGGAATGGCACACTGACTATCGATTATGACGCCAATACGGAAGTTGAACTGGTAAGAGCATTTGCTCTTGATGTTCAGGTATCAGGCGCCATAATGGTCAGTATTGTCTCCACCAATGAAAATTTCTGGGTCTATCCCGGCACTATTGTTATTGATGCCAACGGGAACATCCCTCCGGGCGGTGAAGGCACACCTGTTGCCCCTGCCAATGACCCAGGCGCTCTTGGCGACTTGCCGGGTACGGCATGTACGCTGGAGATGGGATCACTCTATGAAGCCGGTGATGCCAACTTGACCCCGGACGCAAGCGGTGAGTTGATCGTAATTGCTCTGGGCAGTATGGCAGCGAGCGGCTCTGTGGAAGTTACCGTAAATGACACAAGGGCTAAGATCGTTATGGAGGACAGCGTTTCTGTTGACGCCAACTGTATCTGTGCATGGCAAGAAGAAGAACCTAATTGCTGGGATCCTAACCATTGCCCGGGTCAGCCGATTGGTGATGCTACCTGTGACGGCACAATCAACGCTCTGGATCTGATGAAGGCCAAACTGAGCTGGCTCAAGAGCAAGGGACAAGTGGGTTACAACTGTTGTGCAGACTTTAATCACGACAATACGGTCAACGCTCTGGACGTGATGAGGATTAAGCTGAACTGGCTTAAGACCGGCCTTGGCGGTGACGGCACACAGAATTGTCCGTAGTTCGTAGAGATGTTTTTAAGTTTTAGATGTTGTAATGGAACTAAAGAAGTTTTTTACTTAAGTTAGGAGTGAAGATGATGAAGAAGTTAGTAGTTTTACTGATCGCACTTGCGATGTGCAGTAGTGCCTTCGGCTTACTGGCGATTCAGCCGGTTGTCGGCGGTGCGGAAGAAATCTGGGTTTACCCGTCAGATATCTTCTACGTTGACCTGATTTGGCGCAATGATGTGCTGTTTGGAAGCGGTGTAACGGGCCAGACGAATGGTGAACTGACATCAGCAGATATCCACGTGCTCATTCAAGGTCCTGCCACGATAGTGGATGTTGGCGCCCTCACACTGAATGTTGATTATACAGGAGCTGCAGGTGGGGTCAATCCATCTGATCAACTGGGCGGCGTGTTCTCGGTGTATTCCTGGGGCGCTGGTGCCAATCCTGGTCAGATCATTATTGATCACATCGGGATCCACTGTGATGCTGTTGGTGATGTTATCATCACCGTCAGTGTTAGCGGCGCTGTGCAGGGCGTTTCGACAGTTGACTGGGAGCATGTGCTTGACGTTGGTAATGGCGGCCCCGGTGTGACACCGATAGCGCTGATCGTACACCAGATTCCCGAGCCGATGACGATTGCACTGCTTGGTTTAGGTGGTCTGTTCCTGCGTCGTCGTAAATAAGCGATAGTGCGGAACAGAACCCTTTTGGGTAGCAAGAGGCAGACACTTTGTCTGCCTCTTTTTTGCGCATTTTATGCCGGCGCTTAAGCTTTTTTGCTGGCAAGTGAGCCTTACGGGATAGAACAGTGCCCGAAGCCCGGCAATTCCTCCAGAGAAAAACTTTTTCATAAAGGCGTGTGAGCGATAGCGCAAGTCCGCGAAAAAAACCGGAAATCAGGCGAAAAACCCGATTTTTGGGCAGTTTTCGAGGCGACAAAAAAATTTTGAAATTTTTTGAATTTTCCCTTGCATTGATATGGCGGATCTGCTACAATTACCCATGTATTAGAGGGAACACTTTAGATTGGGGGAGAGAGTTATAGCGCCTAGGTTGTAGAGTATGTGGTGTTGTAACTTTTTCTTTATTGTCTTTTTGCATTGATCTGTGGGTAACTTTTTGCCTGTTTACCAGACGCAGAAAGTCTATGCGGATGAATAGCAGTTTAGGTATTAAGCGTTCTACTTTGTGGCCGGCATGCGTTGTGCCGGGCATGTAATTTTAAAGGGTACTATAGGAGGTACTAAAGATGTTGAAGAAAAGTGTTGTGATGTTGGTAGTTTGTGGATTGGCGGCAAGCGCGTTTGCGATTCTTGCGATTCAGCCGGTTGTCGGCGGCCAGACAGAAATCGAGGTTTACCCGTCAGATGTCTTCTACGTTGACCTGATGTGGCTCAATGATGTGCTGTTTGGAAGCGGTGTAACGGGCCAGACGAATGGTGAACTGACATCAGCAGATATGCACCTGCTCATTCAAGGTCCTGCCACGATAGTGGATGTTAACGCCCTCACACTGAATGTTGATTATACAGGAGCTGCAGGTGGGGTCAATCCATCTGATCAACTGGGCGGCGTGTTCTCGGTGTATTCCTGGGGCGCTGGCGCCAATCCCGGTGAGATTATTATTGATCACATCGGGATCCACTGTGATGCTATTGGTGATGTTATCATCACCGTCAGTGTTAGCGGCGCTGTGCAGGGCATTTCGACAGTTGACTGGGAGCATCCGCTTGACGTTGGTAATGGCGGCCCCGGTGTGACGCCGATGCAACTGATCGTGCACCAGATTCCCGAGCCGATGACGATTGCACTGCTCGGCCTTGGCGGTTTGTTCCTCAGACGACGCAAATAAAGACCGGGTTATGAATGTTAATAAAAAAGGCAGGTTTCTACCTGCCTTTTTTATTAGCGACCCGTCAGGCGTTTCACTGATACCAGCCGCCGGTCCACAGCCACTGGTGAGCCAGAACACAATAATCCAGAAAGTCAACAAAACCATCCTCAAAGAGATCGGCGTCAGATTCGCCGGTTACGAGCCAGTCCGTAATAACAATGTACAGATCGGTAAGGTCCACGATTCCGTCTGAGTTGAAATCAACGGAATTGGTTACCAGCTCGTCGGCACCGATATCAACAACGTTATTAAAAATTCTTGCCTGCCCATCAAGGTCGGTATCGGGGCACATTATGACTGAGTTATTGTCTCCTGCATCGGCACAGGGTGAACCGGGCGTGAGATGATAGTTCCCCGCAACAAAGACGTCGTCATTTGCATCATCAGGCGTGTTGAAATCGTCCCAGTAACCCGGATCAGCGATTTGCGGATTGGTGCTGATGTTTGAGTTTTGGCCGGTCTGATCTGTAAGATCGCCGCCGTAGTTACCCCCTGTATTATTCCAGACGTCGTTGTTATTGATCTGGAAACCGGAGGAATAACAAGGATCGGGGACAATGTAAAGCCCAATATCTGCATTGTATGCGATAATGTTGTTCGCGATCAGGCCTGTAAGTTCATAGCTGCAGATGCCGTCACTGTTCGAGATAATTGTGTTGTTTATGACGGAAACCTCGGTGAGCGCGGCCTCTACTCCTGCGCCCGATGGAGCCTTATTGCCGGCGATAAGATTGTTTGCAATCTGAATATTTGTATTTGCACAGGAAACAGCGCCACCGGAGTCGTTTGCTCTGTTATTCATTATGGTGTTGTTACAGATTTTTGTTGCTTCATCAGGGTAATTCATCTGGCAGCGTATGGCTGCACCGGTGTTCGCAATATTGCTGATGATGGAGTTTGCGAGAATGGCGACACGGCTGTTCGTGTCACAGAAGATTGCGCCTCCGAAAACTGCCTGGTTATCATGGAAAAAATTGTCACTTAACACAGCTTTTGCACTGGATCCCCAGAAGTAGGCGCCTCCTCCTTTGTAATTTGGGGAAATATTGGCGGTGATGATGTTTCTTCTTATGAGCGGACTTCCGTAGCACAGAATGCCTCCGCCGTGTGAAGCGGTTCCGTGGGTAATGGTAAATCCTGCAAAAGTGGAGTTTGCATCAATATGATTTTCAATTGTTACCGCCCGGCCCTGGAAGTTTGCGTCGATAATGGTTTTTCCCACAATGCTCCAATCGTTCGGATCCGATGATCTGAGCACGAGGTTCCTGTTCGGCCAGACTATCCGTTCATAATACAGATCCGGGGAAACGACTATAGTGTCCATGTCATTGGCATCGTTAAGGGCCTGTTGAATTGTCATATAATAGTTCTGTGAAGTAATGTTGGAAACCGGGTACACCTCGTCCGCACCGATGTCGGTGAATTGGCCCATTTTTCTGGGCTGCTGGTCGTAATCGGCTGCACCTGGATCGATGAAGTTCAGATCACCGCTATTTATACAGGCACTATTCTGCCTCAGGTGGTAGTTATTTGCATCACGGTCAACAAATGAAGCTGGTGCGGAGATATTGCCGTTTATTCCTGTCTGGTCTGTCAGGTTGGGACAGTAGTTTGCAGAATCGCTGTTGTAGATATTGTTGTAGCGCAAAACAGGGACGCTAAGCTGGTCACAGTATATTCCATACCCCGGGCTGTTATAGGCAACAATATTGTTTTCGATTGTGGGTGAGGAATTTTCGGTAAGATCAATTCCGCCGCTGGAAGAATTTGCGGAGTTATCGGCAATTGTATTATGGATTATATGAGGCGAGCAATGACCTCGTACTCTTATTCCCGCACCGCTTATATTTTTGACGATAAAATTGTTTCTTATCACTCCCGTGCTTGAGAAATATACAGCTATTCCTGCGCCGTTAACGCATACATTTTCGGCGACGATGTTTCTTTCGATGACCGGGCTGGAATACCCGTAGACGTAAATACCGCCGCCGCCGCCCGCACCTGCGGTATTGCGACTGACCAGGTTCGATCTGACCAGTGGATCGGAGGAATATGTGATATGAATGCCCGCTCCGAGCATTGAATTATTGCCGATAACCACGTTGTCTTCAATTGCACCATTGCTCCACTGGCGAAGATGTATACCACCGCCGTAGAAGTCTGCGTCGTTTTCCTGAATCAGATTGCCGGTTATAACTGCGTCAACCCCCTGAAATCCGACAATTGCTCCGCCGTCGCCGTGATCATTGTTCGGGTAATCCTGATTTGGCGGCTCGAAACCATGGTTTACAATGGCTGAATTGTTCAGAAATGTATTATCCACAACCAGCGGCGTGATGTGCACTGAAGGATTTATCGGATCATTAGGATTACTTCCCGGATCGCCGTAAATATAGATCCCGCCGCCTTGCCCGGCGATATTGCCGATGAAGTAGTTGTTCCTGATTGTCGGAGCCGACATATTATAGCAAACCACGCCGCCCCCGCAGCGGTTCCACCGCAGCCCCTTGTATTCCCATGATACAGCCAGCCATGTCCCCGTTCCCCCTGTAATTGTAAATCCGCACAGCACAGAGTTTGTGCCTTCGCCGCTTCTGAATGTTACAACGCTGCCGATATTCACATCATTGGTCTGGGATCCATTGATTATTGTTGAAGCTGTTATATTCGGGTCGTTTGGGTCTGTCGATATGAGGGTAATCGCTTTGCCTAGAAAGTCGATATTTTCCTGATATGTGCCGGGAGCAACAATTACCATGTCACCGTTGTTGGCATCGTTTATCGCCCATTGAATCCGGGCGTATTGGTTTGGCACGTCGAGAACCCTTGCCGAGACGCTTATCGCCAGAGATAGAAATATAAAAAGTATACACACTCTCTTCAACTCGGCTCTCCTGCACTAAGCTGACCCTTCCATAAATCGTCCTATTATCTATCGGACTTTATTGTAACAAAAAAAGCCTGGGTATGCCAGACTTTTGTCGTAAATCTATATTACATAAATAGTTGCGTAAACACCGGGAACGTCAATGATTATTTAGTTCCGCGCTATGGTAGTTTTTGCTCTGCGTTTTGCTAATCGTCCTTTTTGGGACAGGTATTTTCTCTAAGAGCCTATCCTAATAACCAGGAACAACGAAACGTAATTATGGCAGAGACAAATAATTTTCAGGCTTCTTTTCCCAACGCGTCAATACACGGCGAAAGCGGTTCATCCAGCTATGTGTCCGCTCTACAACCCAGCGACGAGTCTTGAAGCCGGTCTCACGCTTAATGGCTTGTGCCTCTTCGCCACGCGAACAGATATGAGCAGTATAACCAAACTCTTTCATCAAGTCTCATACATCACTAGAATCATAACCCTTATCGTAAGCCTTCACAGTTTTGTGGAGATGAGCTTGGGATATGGAGTTCCAGCATAGGTTGCATTAAGGGCATCGACAAAGAATTGATAGACACGGTGGTTATGTCTGGCACAGGTAGCTACAACCGTCCAGGCTCGCTCACA
>JBDRHL010000228.1:0-5132 GCA_043816955.1 Planctomycetota bacterium
GCCTGGCAGAAGATCCTGGTCCCAGGTAAAGGTTCGCCCCCATGCCGAGACGCTCTTTGTGCCGCAGCTCAGCGGTGTCCAGGGCTTAAGCACCCGCATGGGAAGCCCGATAGTATTGCCGCGCCACTCGTTGGGATCCCCTGCATATATAGATACAGAAGAACAAAGAAAAACCAAACAAACCATCATTAATAAGGTATTTAATTCTTTACGGCCCGACATTTCATCCTCTGTACAGACAAGCTTTACTTTTTTATATAGCTCCAACACAACTACCCGTTCCTTATTTTTTATGGCGTATAAAATAGAACTATGCTACATAGTTTTTTACACCGCTAATAGATTACTGCTCTTAAGTCTTCGCCAATAAATTAAGATCATAAAAGAACCAAATTTTGGGACTCGGCCCCCGAAGTGGGGGCCGAAATCCCGTAGTTTTGTACTGTGTTTTTTACATCCTTGTCCTATTTCCTTCTTCTGATGCACAGAAGACCAAGGCCTAACAAAGCAACTGTGGCCGGCTCAGGGATAAACTCAACAGTCGAATCACGCAGATACGTTATCTCTACGTCAGAGAGAGGCCTGTCGTAAATTTGAACCCAATCCACATACCCACCGTAGCCGGCCCAGCCGGTTTTGGCACTGCCGACGTATGTCTTGGTGGGGGTAAACGTCGGGTCAACATCCATGGTGGACGCTAATCCCGACTTGTACCACTGTACGCCGTTCCAAACATTCATGGTCGCATCCATGCGGTAACCTGTCGTTGATCCCGCATCGGGAATAAGCTGCCATGTCGCAACAGTGAAAACCCAGGCATCAGTGCCAGGTATCTGCTGAGTAGCATACCACGAAGTCTTGCTGGACGCATCTGTGCCCATCAGCCAGAAATCAAGGTTGTAACTGTAGTAATACGTGTTGCACAGAGAAAGGGATTCAGGTGTCCAACGATAATCGTTCTGCTGAATAATAACACCTTCAGCAGGGGTAAAGCCTCTCTTCATGTAATCCCATTTCGACCATGCTGCATAGGAACCGGCACTAAAACTGAAGTTTCCGCCGCCACCATCATAGTCGACATAGATGTCGGTGTAGGTATTATCGTGCTGGGCCCCTGTATGCGGATGAAGCAACGCTTGGTTAGTGGGCGAAGCACCGGGAAACGCGCCGGAGCCATCCGGTCCAACCTGAACCTGCTCAGCCGGACTATAGAGCGGGTTCGAATGAACCGTAGCAGTGCCGCTACCTCTGGCATAATCAGCATCAAAGCCATTGTTGTATGTGGCGACAAAAGTCTGACTTGCCTTGAGGTCATCTTCCATGGTGGCCTTGGCCAACACGACGCAACCTAACACAACAGCAATCAAAACAATTAACTCTTTCTTACACATCTTCAACTCCTCCTAAAAAAGTTACATTAAAATTAACACTAAACATTCTTGAAAACTTCCACAAACTTAAAAACTTGCACAAAACATGCATAGGGCCAACTCTTTTCGTCCGCAGGCTACGCACCTGCTGACTCTAACGAAAAAACTGTTAAACTGACCAGTTACCTCCTTTCTCGATCTGTTCGATAATGTTTCCATTGGTATATCCCAATAACCTCTCAACAATTTATTTACATCCTTATATCAACGTAACCCTAAGGAATCGGTGCTGTTTCCACCGTTTCGTTATAAAGAGATTCAATCTCGGCATCGCTGAGGGCCTTGCCGTAGATCTGGACCCAGTCAACCCAGCCGCCATAGCCGCGGTTACCCCAGGCATCGCTGGCAATGTTAAACACATCAGGGGAATTACTTGGAGAAACATCCATCGTGGAAATTATACCGGAACTGGTAAATGATGGATCTCCTGCATTACGAACCGACACTTTGGCATCCATACGGCAACCTGTATTGGAATTTGCATCAGCGATAAGCTCCCATGTCGCCACAACAAAACTCCAGCTATCAGAACCAGGAGCCAAAACATTGGCGTAATAGTGCAGAACCCCTAAGGCGTCTGTGCCTGCTAAAAGGTAATCACGTAAATAGTTGTAGTAATACTGATCAAACAATACCATTGAGTGACCATAACTCCAGTGACGATTCATACAGGCAATAAAGCCCTGGTGTGGGACAAAGCCGCTTTCCTCCCAGACAGGCTTTACGTAAGCTACATAAGAACCTGCTGCAAACGAAAAGTTGCCACCACTTGCATCATAAGTAACATATTCATCGGTCTGGACATTATCGTTTATTGTCATACCGTTGTCATGGTGAAGCGCCAGGTTATTAGGTGAGCTGCCGGCAAAGACACCGCTGCCATCGGAGCCGATCGCAATATCCGCGTACACATCCGGATCGTCATGATGAACTGTGGCTGTGGTATCTCCAGCCGCGTAGTCCGCATCAAAACCATTATTGAAGGTTGCAACAAACAGTGGAATATTGGGATCGGCATTGCTGTCGTGAACAATCCCGTCTATTGGATACAACTCATGAGTTGCTTCGAAAAGTGTTTGAATCTCACTGGTAGTAAGGGCTTTGTCATAAATTTGAACCCAGTCGACACATCCGCCATAGCCGCGGTTGCCCCAGATATCGCTGGCAATGTTTATAGTGCTGGGTGTGAAGTCGGGTGCGACATTTATTATAGATCGCACCCCTGAATCGCTGAATATAGGGTCACCAATTCGGCGAACCATGAGTCTGGCATCTATCCGATACCCTGTGGAGGAAGCAACATCCGGCACCAACTGCCAGGTTGCAGCAGCAAAGGTCCATGTCTCACCATAGCCTAGGGGTGGAAGAACGTCAGTATAGCAGTGATAAATTCCTGCGCTGTCTGTACCGGCAAGGATAAACTGACGGTAGTAACTATAGGCATATTGATCGTATAACACAAGCGAATTGTTATAGCTCCAGTGACTGCCCTGGCAAATAATAAACCCTTCAGCAGGGGTGAAAACTCTTTCCGGGTATATCGGGTGCACCCATGCTACATAGGAGCCGACAGGCCAATAGAAATTTCCATCATCGCCTGTGTATGCAACATATTCACCGAGAGCGATGTTGTCATTCGCATTACCGCCTTTGGGGTGGTGAAGCGCCAGATTGTTCGGTGAACTGCCGGCAAATTTGCCGGAACCGTCTGGGTCAATCCTGATATCCGGATAAACATCCGGGTCATCGTGAGCAACAGTCGCAGTCGGTGTCCCATAAGCAAAATCGGCATCCCAGCCGTTATTGTACGTGGCAAAGAAAATCAGTCCCTGCTCCTCGTGAACCGGTTCATTAGGCTCTTGCTTCGGCCCCGTCCAGTTACCCGCCAAATATGCATAATCCTCGAAATTAACTGTATTATTGTCGGTAATGTCGAAGAGCACACCGTTGGTAAGCCATTCTTCCACAAACACAGCAAGATCATTGAAATCAACGTCATTATCATCATCAATATCTGTATCAGCCTGTAACAGGATAAGCTTGAAATCCTCAGGGCCGATCTCAACCTCGAATGTATTGTTAACATCATCAAATGCAATAGCTTTTGACTCAAGCATATCCGTAACCAACGGTTGGTAAGACCTTTTCCACTTTAATGATATGACAGCGTTAGGATCATTGCCGTCTATGTTGGAAACTACCGCAAGAACCTGAGTTTTTCGTTCCCAGGTCGCAAGCAGGATGTCCGGATCATTGGCCGAGACAACCTCCAGCGATTCTTTTGTCTTCCATGCAGGGGTAAAAACCGCCCGCCGTGTTTCAAAGCTGCCCATTATGTTAAAAACCTGCAAGGCAAGTGGTTTGTCAATAAATGCGCACCAAATCCCCGTGCCATGCGGCAGCATCCAGGAAAAAACCATTCGACTGAGTTTATCGCTGTTTTGCTGCTCCCAGACGATAGCGTCCCAGGATTGGGGCACGCCATAGTTGCTGGACATGGAACGAGCGCGGAACCCGTCCAGTCCGAGACATTCGGCATAACTGACATTAGGATTATTATATACATCGCTCCAGAGATATTCACCCGTCAGCCACAATGTTCCAAAACCCATCAACGGTGTCACTGTCTGCCATGAATGAATCATAAAGTGATAATTAGGAAACTCAATTTTTTCGGGAGCCCCTGGAACTGGCACATAAGGGCTGTCTATCGTATCTTCTAACATAGTGGCAATCCGCATCATAGCCGTTCGCGCCTCGAGGATTGGGACAATCTCCTGAAGCTGGTTGGAATCATCAACATAGCCACAGCCGTGGACTTGATTCTTACAGGGCCAGATGCCAAACCAGCCATCCATGTACAGTGAATCGAGATTGTATTCCAAAACACGTTGCTGCCATTGATAAACAAACCAGTCAATAAGATCTTCCGAGCCGGCACAATTGTCATAATTCATCACTCCCTCCCAGTCTAGCTGTTGAAGCGGAACACAACGCCAATCAGCCAGGTAGTCGTTTAGATCAGGGATTGTCTCACTAAGCTTTTGCGGACACATCATAGGTGCAACCGCTATGCCTTCATCATGACACTTGGTTACCAGCGTGGCCAGACAGTCGTTTACGTTTTCAGGGTCATGCAGGCCCGGAAAGACGTTACAACCGGCACCGTTGTGACCGGAATATGGTGCTATCGCCGTGAGGTCCATGCGATTGCCCAGCTGCCACATAATACTCTGGCTGGCATCCCAATAACCATCGGTTATCATCGAATGATAGTCAGGAGGCAATGCTTTTATCGGTGTCGGCTGAATGCCGAATTCATATACCAGGCCGTCAGCCATCCTCGATGATTGAAGAATATTCATCCGGTATGTCGCCGCTGCAGGACGAGCAAGCACCGTACAGAAATTCGATGTGCTCGTCGGCTGCCAGTACTGCAAAGAGCGGTAGGCAAAACCCAGGCCTTTTTCTTCATCGCCGACCCAGTGGTAATTGTTCCGGTACACATTGCCCGTTCCGGCAAGCCAGTTAAAATTAATGTTCGAATTAGGCGCGATAGCCCCATAAGGGGTTGTCGTCCTGTGCTCGCAGTATTTAGCCACCTCAGGCCTTATCGGAAAATCTACTCGAAGCGCCTCCAGCTGAATCGTTTGGCCCGGATCTGAAAAGAAAAGTTTGAACCATATGAATCCATCAAAATCG
>JBDRHL010000229.1:0-6691 GCA_043816955.1 Planctomycetota bacterium
TTTTCCACCCGAGCTAAGGTATAGCGTTTGTGGGAGTCAAATGCTATAATTTCCATTTGCGTCTCCTTTCGAGAAAAATGCCTTTTTAGCGGGTATTCTACCCGCAGGGAGACGCACTTTCATATAATCAAGTTGAGTAAAGTAGTAATTTGAAGTTAAAGGGCTGTGTTCAAAAAGCACAGTCCTTTTTTTATTATTTCATTTTCACAAAACCACCATCACCGTATTTGAAGGCGAGCCAACGCCTGCTTTATAGTAGGGGCGGCAGCGGGGGTATTTACCATAGCGCAAGGGTGCCGCTACAGGCAGCAAATCCGTAAGCCAAGACGTGAAAACAGGGGTTGTAAAAGTTATTTCGCGGTCATGACAAAGTATTGGTCCGAATGCAATTTCGAGCATTAGTTTAATAATATGGAGTTTGTTTCATATCCTCTGTTTTGGTGGTATAATATACATGAGTGGGTCGGACGGCCGCTGGTACACGATACCGGAGGAAAGTCCGAGCAGGACAGGGCACGGTGGTGGCTAACGGCCACCCGGGGCAACCCGCGGGAAAGTGCCACAGAAAATACACAGCCGATGGCTGCCTTAGGCAGTACAGGCGAAGTTGAAATGGTGCGGTAAGAGCGCACCGCGTGGGCGGCGACGTCGACGGCATGGCAAACCCCACCGCCTGCAAGACCAAAAAAGCCGGTTACCCGGCCCGGGCATCAATCCGGCGGGTAGGTCGCTGGAGCCGGCTGGCAACAGTCGGCCAAGACAAATGGTCGTCATCCCCAAAAGGGATACAGAACTCGGCTTACAGACCCACTCATTTTATTTGAGGCAGTGATCATGAATTGTGACATCTGTATAATCGGTGCAGGTCCGGCTGGGCTAATGGCGGCTATTAGTGCTGCCCGGGCCGGTGCGGGGACTATCCTGCTTGAATCCAACACCACTGCCGGGCGCAAGCTTTTGAAGACGGGGCGTGGAAGGTGCAACCTCACACATGCCGGGAAAAGCGCTGATGTCCTGAAAGCATACAGTCCATTCACAAGGTTTCTTCGACACAGTATCTATGAGCTGTCGCCTGAAGCTCTTCGGGAGTACTTCCACGATCACAACCTCGCGACCAAGGTAGAAAAGGACGGCTGTGTCTTTCCCGTTACCGACCGTGCCACTGATGTGTTGCGTATTTTATTGGATGATGCCCGGCGAGCAGGAGTGCGATTTCTCTACGGCAGAAAGGCTCAGTCAATCGACAAACCTGACGGCCTTTTCGCCATTCGCACCGCCACTGATAACATCTTCGCCCCGGCTGTTGTTATCGCCACGGGGGGAGTTTCCTGGCCGCACACCGGTTCCACAGGCGATGGTTACCGTTTCGCTGAGTTTTTCGGCCATACAATTGTAGCACCGAAACCGGCCCTGGTGCCGCTTGCTACCGAGCAAACCTGCCTGCATCAGCTTGCCGGTGTTGAGCTGTCAAATGTGGTTATCTCGGCAGTCGTTGAAAATGTCAAGGTAAGTGCATCCGGGCCGATGATATTCACACATGAGGGTATCGGGGGACCTGCTGTTTATGATTTCAGCAGAGAAATTACGGATTTTCTGAGCCAAACAAAACAGCCGCTGGAGATCAGAATTGATATGGCACCAGAGTATCAGAAAGACCAGCTTGACAAACACATAATCGAACTCTGTCAGCAGAATCCCAGAAAAGAACTTGCAGGTATAATGGCCAGACTGATGCCGAGAGCGCTTGCACTGGATATTTGCGGGCGGCTTAACTCTGACGGACAGATACTCGCCAGCCAGCTGCCAAAGACTAAACGCCGCGAACTGATTGACATGATCAAGCAATCTGGACTAACCGTCATAAAAACACGCCCCATCGAAGAAGCAACTATAACCCGCGGCGGAGTTTCTGTTGAGCAGATCGATCCCCGGACCATGCAGTCCAGAGTATGCCCGGGTTTGTTCTTTGCAGGAGAAGTAATTGACGTTGACGGGCCATGCGGCGGCTACAACCTGCAGATCGCCTTTTGCACGGGCAGAGTAGCAGGACGTGAAGCAGCTTTACTCGTGAAACCATCACAAAGGCCATGAAAAAAGAACGTGACAAAATAAGGATTCTGTTCCTCTGTACCGCAAATGCCTGTCGAAGCCAGATGGCAGAGGGGTGGGCTGAACACCTCAAGTCCGATGTCATCGAGGCCTTTTCAGCAGGTATCATGCCTGCAGGCGTCAGCTCAAGAGCGATCAAAGTCATGGCTGAGGCAGGTGTTGACATTTCCCATCACACATCAAAACATTTTGACGAACTTGAGGGAATTGAATTCGATTATGTCGTTACACTGTGTGACAATGCACGCGAGTTTTGTCCCGTCTTTGCCGGCAAAACCAAAGTAATCCACAAGAGCTTTGCGGACCCTTCGGTTTTAACCGGGAAAGAGGAGGTGATAATGGACCGATTCAGAAAAATTCGAGACCAGATACGCCATTTTGTCGAAACCATGCCCGAAGGCTTGGAAAAATAACACACTCGTTTTGCCCCACAACAGGCACTATCCTACTGGTCGGTATCGAGGCATCGATCAATCCCTAAAATTCATTTGACAATCTGCTATCTGTTTATATAATTCGATATATGGCAAATTATAAAAATGATAAACTTGAAACAATCACTGATGCCTTTAAGGCACTGGCTGATCCCAACAGGGCCCGTATTATCATGGCGCTTTCGCAAGGGAGTCTCTGTGTCTGTCGAATACTGGGCCTGTTCAAACTGGCACCATCGACTGTGTCAAAGCATCTTTATATTCTCAAAAAGGCAGGTTTGATACAGGCGACGAAAAGAGGCCGATGGATTCATTATTCTCTGACCAACCGAGCGAAAAACCCGGCGATGCGGTCTTTGCTGCAATGCCTTCGGCAACATCTCGACAAAGATAACCAGATAAAACGTGATCGTGCAAAACTTGCGGAAATCATGAAACAGGACCCTGAAAAGCTATGTCGAAAATTGAAAAACAAATAGAACCCAGGCAAAACGACACTGCGACAGCAAGGCCTCTGGGGATTTTCGAAAAATACCTGACACTATGGGTTATTCTATGTATCGTCGTCGGCATAATTCTAGGAAAGGTTGCACCTCGCTTGGCAGAAGTACTGGATTCTGCGGCTATATATGTCAACCATGCACCTGTCGTATCCATTCCGATCGTGTTGTGTCTTTTTTTCATGATGTATCCAATCATGGTCAAAATCGACTTTGCCGAGGTAATAAAAGCGGGCAAAAGCGTTAAACCTGTGGCACTGACACTTTTCATTAACTGGGCAATTAAACCCTTCACCATGTACGCCATATCCATCTTTTTTCTCGGTACGTTATTTCGCAATTTCATCGGCCCAGAGGCAATAGATATTGTAAAACTCCCTCTAGGCGCGGCTGCACAACTCGGTCAGAAATACGGAGCAGGAACCGTTATACTCGTCGATGGCGTAAAAATGCTCCAAATTCCACTGTGGCGAAGTTACTTAGCAGGGTGTATTCTGCTGGGCGTGGCACCTTGTACCGCGATGGTGCTAGTCTGGGGCTTTCTTGCCCGAGGCAACGACGGCCATACCCTCGTGATGGTAGCGATTAATTCGCTGTTCATGCTGCTGCTGTACGGCCCGCTCGGCGGTTTTCTACTCGGTGTCGGAAAACTGCCCGTTCCCTGGCAGGCCCTGCTTTTTTCAATAGGAATATATGTTGCCTTACCTCTGGTTGCCGGCTATCTTTCCAGGAAATGGATCATTGCGCGCAAAGGAAAACGCTGGTTTACTGAAAAATTCCTCCATATCCTGACCCCGATAACGATTACAGCGTTGCTAATTACCCTTGTCCTGCTGTTCAGTTTCAAAGGCAGTACAATAATCGCCAGTCCCCTGACGATTCTGTGGATCGCCATACCGCTGTTTATCCAGACGATAGTGATATTCATTCTGGGCTACGGCATGAGCAAGCTGATAAAACTACAATATGCAGACGCCGCACCTTCGGCGATGATCGGGGCGTCCAACCATTTCGAGGTCGCAATCGCAACCGCTACCATGCTCTTCGGCCTGTCTTCCGGAGCTGCCCTTGCGACCGTTGTCGGCGTGCTTATTGAAGTGCCGGTGATGCTGATGCTCGTAAAGTGGTGTCTCGGAACACAGCAGTGGTTCGATTCTCAACCAGCTTGATTTGCAGGTTGCAATTCCTTTCCTAAAAGCGTAAAATATCTGCACAATCATAATTATTCCGTTTGACAAAGGTGGAGAATGAACTGTGACCAGTTGGAAAAGTATTCCTCCGCGATTACCCTGTCGGATATGGAGGTGTTTGTTTTTCCAGAACTGATGTATGCGCTTGTCCTGGCAAATATAATGAGCCCCGTCATCTGGAAATGGCGTGAAGATGACTCGTTCAAAAAGCTGGCTGGAAAAAGCCCATACAAAAAGTTTATGCGGCTGAAACAGTATGTCATGGACAATTATGAATTCAATCTCGACCTGGAAACGTGGGGGCTGACCGAACAGCACAAAGAACTCAAAAGATTTCAAAACTTCATTTCTCCCGAAGATATTGCCGGAAGCAACGCCCTTTTCGGTTATCACGGCGATAAGTATTATTTCGATGTCGACATACGCCGTCATTTCGGCCTGGATAAGTACGATTCGAATGTAATTCCATACTGGAAGACCGAGACCGTCGAAGCGATGAACGCTTTCCGTCACAAGCCGGACTACAGCAGCGGAGCAGGTGAATGTGTTTCGCTCGCGACACTTTATGCTGCTGCAGCGTTTATAGTCTGTGATGTTCCTTTTGAGGATATATACATGATCCTCACGCCGCTACATTCACAGAACTTCATCGATATTCAGGATGGAATCCTGACAAACAATCGCAGAATAGTAACGAGAACAATGTGGTTTAACGGAACCGCCTTATCGGGCAAGGCCCAAAGAGCCCTTCGAAACGAGCAGGTTACAATCGTCGCTCATTCCTCCGGATATGTGCACTGTATGTATAAAGATGCGACAATACATAAAAACGCCTATGAGTATTTCAGAAGCCGTCTTGCAGCATATCTCAGTACCGAACTAAGCCCGTTGATTATGGCAAATTTTCTTCGCGCCAACAGGCAATACCAGCAATATTTCCAGTTCTGTCAGCATTGCCGCGGTGAAGCCAAGTTCATTAAGGCTGAAGACCTTTTTCACTATGAGCATGGGAGCAATTTCAGAATCGCAGATGAAACCTTCGAAAAACTCCTCGACGAAATCGAAGCAGAAGACTACTCAATGTACAAGCTGCCCAGCCGGATATGCTGTGAAGATTTCGCAGCTTTTATAAAATACGAAAATGTCGATGTTCGAAACCGGGGGGGCAGAGACGCTCTCATAAAATTCTTCAAGCCTCTTATCCCGCAAGCCGAGCAATTCACGGCGGAACTTGCCGACTTCGTTCACACAGACCCCAAGCTGCCTAATCCTGATAAACATTTTGTTCCTTCGGAGCCTATAAAGCTGTCTGTCGATCAGTCCAGGGAGCAGATTATCGAATATCTGCAGGGCATACGCAGCAGCAATCAAACTGCTGACCTGGCGTTTTATGCCTACCGGGATATGGACAGATGCAACTGGCAGCCATTTATAAAGGCCGCTATTGAACGAAATCCTGTCTCGATCGAAGAAACGGCTGATATGTCCATCGACCAGATAACAGGCCGGCTCGAACGAATGGAAAACATTTCAATCTACGACGCCAACCGGCTTGCTCAGCCGGATGAAGTTATAAACTATCGCCGCGGCGACGGCATTGAAAAAGCTTTGCTCCTAGCCAATGTTATCCACAACAAGATACCCGACTGTCCCATCGAACTGACAGTTGACAACAGCAAAGTCCTCCTGAAAGCAGACAAGCAATACAGCTTCGCCTCCGAAAAAAAGCTCAAAAAACAAATTCGGCTAACCTGACCAGCACCTGAATCAAATGTGGGTATTGCTTAGGGCTTTTTCAATCGCGTTTCTGAACTCGAGATAGTCGTTCTCGGACATGCTATCATTGAGGTTGCTGTTGAGCCAGATTTCGTCAAGCCATTCAAGAACCTGCTGCTGGAGTGTGATCAGTTCTCTGCGGGATCGCGCAATGAGAGGTTCCGGGCCGGAGATAGTTTCTGGTATGAGGGCATAGTATTTGTCTATCCTCTCGGCAAGTTCCGGAGATTTTGCATTGAGGATTTCGTTCGGTGTCAGCAGGATAAGGGTATCTTTTTCACCGGAAGCTGCAGGCAGAAGCAGGTCGAACGCAAAAATGCTTTGTGCGGCGACGCTTTCAAGGCTGAAGCCGCCAGCCCCACCGCCCATAGCCATCATCCAGCCTTCCTCCCAGCCCTTTTTCCACAGCCAATCCTCGCAGAACAGGGCCAGGTCGTTATAGTCGATACTGTTATTATCTGCAAGATCAACCAGATCGTCATATTCGTTAACATCGTTCGGTCCGGTCTGCCATGCGCCGGCAAGCATCGTATAATCAACAAGAGGGGGTATCTCCTTAGCTCCAGTTGGCTCTATATATTGTGCATTTCAGATTTTGGCTGTCGCTCATGTTTGAGAAGCCGTCCGTAAGTCATCGGCTCCACAGATACTGCCTGCTGTAGTAGTCGATAAAAAAGCTTAC
>JBDRHL010000230.1:0-6727 GCA_043816955.1 Planctomycetota bacterium
GTAAGCTTTTTTATCGACTACTACAGCAGGCAGTATCTGTGGAGCCGATGACTTACGGACGGCTTCTCAAACATGAGCGACAGCCAAAATCTGAAATGCACAATATATAGAGCCAACTGGAGCTAAGGAGATACCCCCTCTATCTCTAAATAGCAAGGACTCAAAATCGCTGAAGACTTGGGCCTTGAAGCCGAAGTATTCGTTTAGAATGTGGGCTTTTTTAACATTAACATCGGCCAAGGCTACCAAATGTACCCTGTCGGGATTGTCAGCAATAAATTTGCCCAAGTCCAACATACGCAGTCCAGCACCTATAGCAGCAACCCTTACAGGTTCCACTTAAACACCTCCATCAAAATACACCGAGCGACAGTAACCGTTCAAAATCACACCTTAAGAATCTCTTTAGGATTCTCATAGAGCAGCTTGTTGATAATATCCAGGGCCATCTCGGTTGTATACCAGTTTTTCTGAATTCTTTCAACAAGAAGCTCACCGAGGACCTGCTTAACCAACTTCAGTTTGGGATAGCACCACTCGGCGTGGTAAGCATCTGAGAAGTACCCGATGATCTTATTGATAGGCACCATATCCAGCCTTGTTTCAAGTGCCTTCCTTATATAGTATGGATAAAGCGTATGCCACCAGTATCCCGAGACGCTGATATTGGGAATATGCTTCGCAAGTATTCCGATATCCTGTGTAAACACGTCGGTGGCAAACATTATAATAAAATGAAAATCTTCGTAAATCTTGGCAAATCTTCCCAGTGAACCGCAGAAATTTTCACACCACTCAGTGATTGAGCAGTGCGGCGGCAGAACCTCGGCGCCTACACCCAACTGAATTATTCTTATGGCAGTTTCACGTAAGATATCCAGTATGCTCGCTGACACAAAGTAGCAGAAGTTGCCCTTCTCATCACGTGAAAGGCCTTGTCTGTTCTTGATCTTCTTTATGATCCGCGTTGCTTGATTTCCATCAGCGCCCTCATGTGTCAAATACGCCGGAATCCACAGGCCGATGAGTTTACATTGCTCCAGCGGCAACGCCTTAACTCTTCTTTCCCAAAAGCTTATGCAGTCCTGAGCGTTGCCTATTTCCGCACCGAATGATTTTTCCCATTCGGTAAGCACTTTCAGCGGCGTTGTCCGGTCATCAAAGAGTTCACCCAGATAGAACTCTCTGGCTATTAACATGTGGTCAGAGTAAGCTACTTGGCCTAGTTCGACCGTAATGCTTGCTTCTATGCCGCAACCGTCTCTGAGAACCTTTTCCTGCCAAGATGGATCTTTGGCTTTGCTTTGAACGATCTCGAACACCATGTCCAAATTCGTTTGTGTAAGCTCCTCTACGCCGTAAAGGTCTTTCAGAATCCATCGTATAAGCAGACCAAGTGTTGTGGTTTTTATTTTGGGAAGGTATTTTAGACAGCGACGAACTCTTTCAAAAGGCTCAATTTCGGGGTTCTTTACTTCGTGAGGCAGTCCGGCCTTGGTTACTTCGAACCGGTCCATGCCGGCCGAAACAAGCTCAATCCAGACATGATGATATAAGAGAATATCGGCAAGATTATCAGCAGAAGGTTTTTCAAGCCGCAGGTGACAATGCGGATCGATGACTTTTACCTGCGCCAGAGCTTTGCTAACCTTTTCCACCACATCTTTCATTGTGTTTTACCTCCTGCCCGTTTTTACAGGCAATGTTCCTGTGCACTGGACTGGACACTACCCATAACTTTGTCTGGCAATGATATGGTCCTGATATTCACTGGCCAGTTCACAGAAATAACCGCTCCATCCCCAGACACGAACGATTAAGTCGCGGTGCCTTTCTGGGTGGGCTTTGGCGTCCAGAAGTCTTTCCCGATTTAACGTGTTGAGCTGCATCTGCTGACAGCCGAGCTGTGCAAAGATACGAATGAGCATAGCTACTTTGTGGATGGATTCCGCGTTTCTGAACACAGTATCAGACAATTCCATTGTAATGGGCCCACCATTACAAATCCGCTGATAATCTATCTTGCTAAAGGACTGAATCACGCTAACCGGACCTCTTGCGTGAGCATTAAGCGAGGGTGCCAGATTAGCACTGAAAGGCTGTCCCTTTCGCCGGCCTTCCGCGGTAGCAGCCACGATCGGATTGTCATGTTTATGCGATTTATCGGTCAGCCATATATAATACATAGCCGAGCCTGTACCAGGCCGGATTTTTCCGCCTCTTCCATTATCTCTGATACTTTCGCAAGTATCCGCAAATACTTCGTAAAGCCACACGAGAATGTCATCGACCTCGTCATCATTATTACCCACTTTGGGGCCGTATTCGTCTATCATCCGGATGATTTCTTCATGTGTCTGATAGTCGTTATCTATAGCGTCTATAAACGTAAAGGGCTCTATCATATGTGTTTCAAAAACCAGCTTCTTTACCGCCGCCAGTGCGTCAGCAGCATTGGCTGGACAGGCACCATGAATGCCAAAATTGTTATAGACACAGCCTTGACTAAGGTCTACACCTCGTTCAAGACAGCCGTCCATAAGCACAGAATAATAGGGTGCAGGAGGCAAAAGCAGTTTGCGGTACAATTCGACAATAGCTTCAGTCTGCACCCGGATGTTTTGAGCAGTGAGTTCAAGGATACCCTGAAAATCCTTGCCAGTGGCAAGACCCTGACGAATACCAACATCGGCAGCATAAGGAAGCGAGACAGCACCAGTATTGGTGACTTCCATACTCTTGCCGGGGATAATAAATTCCCAGCAGGCGGCAACCGTGTAGTCACGAGCATCTTCGAGTGAATAACCCTGTTTGACCAAAGCCGGAATCACCACATCGTCGTTGGAATATTGTGGAAAACCAAGACCTTTGCGGGTCAAATGGGTTGCCAATTCCAAAAGTGCTAAATCAGTATCCTTTGATACTCTCAAATTAATCTTCGGATCGATCATACAAACATCGCAATCTATTCGAAGCACCATCCGCGTTAGTTCGTTGACTGCGTTTGAGCCGTCGCAATTGACTCCTCCTAACATAAGGCTCTGCCCGTTGTCTCCCTGTTGGACACCTGGATAAAGGTCGCTATCCTTATTCAGGGAAATGAAAAACTCTGCAAGCAGCTCTTCTGCGGATTCATACGCAAGTCTGCCCGTCTCAATGTCGGCCTTGAGGTATGGCCACATATATTGGTCGAAACGGCCGAGACCGACATGGTAATGCCCACTCAGCCACACCACAGCATGACATAACCTCACGGACTGAAGTGCTTCATGAAATGTCCGTGCACCATTGGCGGGCACACGATCAAGAATCTCAGCCATATTCAGCATACCCATCTGCCTGGTAGCGTCAGCGTATCTTTTTGCCAGAGCAAGCACCGCATCGATTGTTTCGAGGGCGCTGTCTATAAACTCAATCACTTTTGGGTCTCGCGATCGAGAACGGGTCTTAAGGGCCACTTGCTTGCGACCAATTAAACCCTGAGACAATATCATTGCCCAATCAGCACAAATGTTACTGATCGGCCCCAATTCATGCAGTTTCCTGCCTGCTGTCAAGCGATCCCATTCTTCAGGCAAGTATATAGCAGGAACATCGGGCACCGTTCGAGTGAACAGAATTCGTTCATCGGGCTCTATAGTAACCTTTTCCACCTCGCATTGTCTTCGCGTCAAACGTGCGGCTCGCTTCATCCAGGAAAGGTTTTCTCTCTGGCATTCGGTCAGAACATCAGGCGACTGCTTCAGGCGATGACGTTTGTGTTCACCTGTACGTATGCGCCTCTTTATGTTTGTCAATCGGTCATTCATAGCAGGACTACCTCAATCCCGCGGCTTGTGAATGCGGAGAAATCAACATTGGCCGCTTTCGACTCGTTAAAACACGGAGAAAATTCCTTATCTAGCGCCTTATACTTGCCACCGGCAATTCTATTGTAAGACAGCAGATGGACACCCACAAGATTTGGCATATCGTGAATTTTTGAAGCAATCTCCGCAAAGTTCTCACTTGTGTCGGTTATATCCGGAACAAGAGGGACTCTAACTACAAATGGAATATCCAGCGTGGCTAAAACACATAGATTATTAAGAATCACTCTATTATCCGCACGTGCATATTGTGCGTGTTTTTCAGCATCCATTATTTTCAGATCAAAATAGATCATATTGCATCTGCCTGCCACCTGCCGAAATTTATCCTGCGAAGCATAGCCGCACGTATCCAGTATCACATGCAGATTATCCAGATGGTCAATTACTTCTGAGACAAAATCAGATTGCATCAGGGGCTCACCTCCTGAAAAAGTTACGCCACCCTCAGCCAGGCGCAGGATATCGGCCTGGCGATTAAGAAGCTCCGTCAAAGCTGCTGAAGTGTATTCTTTTCCTACATAGCGTTTTCCTGCGGGGCTGTGCATAATCTCGGGTGAAAGATTCTGCCCCTCAGGATTGTGACACCACCAGCATCGTAATGGGCAGCCCTTTAAAAATACCGTGGCCCTGATGCCTGGGCCATCATGAATCGCAAATTCCTTTACGTCAAAAATTATTCCCGTTTTCATTTTGCATCGCGAATAAAACAGCACTTCCACCGACCGTTTTTCATTTGCAGTTTGACAATGTTTTTCTTCTGCTCGACCGCCATGGCCTGTCCCTTAACACTTTTAAGGCGATACTCGGATGGTACATACAATACCACTGTAAAAGTTTCCCTCTTGGGCAAATCCATAGTAACATCAAGACATAATTTATCTTCATCCCAACCTGCTTTTTTGATACAAACGCCACCTTGTGTAATATGCCTATCAGTGGAAAGTATTTGTGGGCGGCCGGTTCTCTCCCGTATAGCACAAAGCTTGCATGATTGCTTTCGCAGTTTTATTATAGCCTGTCCACAAATAACGCCGATGAATCTGGTATTCCAGAAGTCGTACAGTAAATATTCCTTCGCTGGGTCCAAGCCAAGTTGAGCCATTTTGACCTTAAGCATAACATCACTCTTTTCATTCCAGTTAAACAATCCAGCCACATTCCATTGTTCAAAATCCCTCTTGATCACCAGGTTCCAAACCGGTTGAAGCTTTTTATTTTTTGCCAGATGAGCCGGATATATATCGCAAACCGGCATCAACTGCTGCAGCATCCTGACCCGTTCGCGAGGCAGTTCGTAGAGGATGTCGCCGGAGAACAGGAGTTGGCCGGTAAGGCCAACTATGGTGCACAACATCCGCGCATGATTGGTCGGCAACGGCTCTCTAATGCTAAGTACATCGGGGTCATTATACCAGAAGATGTTATGAACATGGTAAGCTTCAGTTGTTATTTTCGCGGTATGCAAAATGGATCCCCAGGTGGGGTCCTCGCCTTCGTAGAAGATGTCTCCACCTATCCTGGCGGCGTTACCGATGCCGACGAATTTGCCATTCTCTTTTGCTGCGCAGACAGTGAAAAAAGTTTTAGGCCCAATAGCTCTCCTTATAAGTAGGGCGATATTTCGTAGAGGATCTTTCTGCTTTCTGTAAAAAAGCTTTCGGACAGAATTTCTGTTATAGATAGTGTCCATGTAATAATCGTTAACAGGATCACCACCTAGCTCAAGGCCGTCAATTTTAACATAGTCATAGCTCCATCTGTCATTAATCGTAGCGAGCATGTTTTTTATGTACTTCCTGGCCTTCGGATGTGTGGGGTCAAGAGTATATCTGCCGGACCATGATTTGACAGGGTTCCCGGTCCTCTCCGTAAGAAACATATCCTTGTCTTTCAGGAAGACGGATTCTTCCCCTGTAGCCAATGGCACTACCCAAAGTCCGGCCTTGAGCCCTTTTTCGTGGATTTTGTCCGCGACATACTTCATACCGTGTGGAAACTTTGCAGGATCATGTTTGAGACCATGGTAGTGATTGAAAACAGGCACGTCGGTTGAATTTTTACACCATGTCTCAAGCTGTACATACTCAAAACCATATTCCTTCAGGTTTTTTGCTGCAAACTCAGCTATCTTTAAGGCTTTTATTTCATTAAATTCACCAAAAAAGCAATACCAAGAGCACCATCCCACCGGAGCTTTAGGGAACAGTTTTTTATTGAACCTTTTGTAAAATGAATTAAAGTTTTTCCTGAAATAATCCGCTACAATCTCCACTGAGCATTCTGGGCCTGCAAATTCAATTTTTTCCTTTGAAATAAATAATTTCTTTGCCACAAAACGCAGGGCTATATCATCTTCGGGAAAGTAAACTGTGTCAAAAACTGTCGAAGAGGGGTGGCCTGATGTGATAAAAAGCACTTTTCCGTTCGGCGATTCCAAAAAACATGGTATCCAATTCTTTGGCCTGATTCGGCCGGTGACGCAGGCATTTTTAAGCAATATCTTCGAGCGTGTTTTCTTTACTGCCAAAGCATCAATGGTTTTAGCTTCAAACAAACATTTTGACTTATGCCAAACATCAAGTTTCATAACGCGGGCTTTCCTACAAACTTCAAGACACGACATTCGCCGGGTTCTAATTCAAGGTCGAGACTGCTTCTTGGTGAAAGCTCAACCGCAACCCGAAGGTCAACAACCGGACAGCCTCCACTCCAGGAAATCTTTGTCACTTGAGGTTTCTCATGGTCCTGATTCATCACAAATAAAAAGCTGTCGTTATCTTTGACACGATGGTATAGCTCGATTCTGCTATTGCTGTTGCTAAACGGTCGCTGAATTATTTTTTCCATATAGGGAG
>JBDRHL010000231.1:0-2126 GCA_043816955.1 Planctomycetota bacterium
CGGGCTCAACATGCACGAGCAATCGAACGTCAGCAGGCATGGAAGGCAAAGGCCGAGCAACTCGCATCTGTCGTTGTTCAGTGTCAAGCCACGATTGCTGAACAGAGTCAACAACTCGAGACATTGAAAGCCAGAATCGCCGAAATCCATGACTTCATAACCCAAATCACGCAGGGCTTTTGCCAAAAGTTCCTTTAGCTCAAAACCTCCGTGATCAGCGGCAATTCCAACTCGCATCATATTATTTTCCAGCAGCTATTAACGAACCTAACATAGCACCTATTATTGTGCTTATAATCGGATTGCCGGTCAGAGGACATGTTCCTGAGGTGCATTTGCCCAAGTAACCAACTAAAAATCCTATGCCGCCTCCTATTAGTGCGCCTATAATAATTTTCATTTTCAATATCCAAAACCGCTAATTCGTTCTCAGTTTTTCGGAATCTTGAGTACTACATATCGACTATGCCCCTGCATATTGACTAATAGCAGGACATTTTCTTCTTTGGCTGCTTCATTTATTTTGTTTTGAAAATCCCTTGTGTTAGCAATAGCCTGGCGGTTGACTTCCACTATAAGTGTCCCTGGAGTAATTCCATTTTCCGCTGCAACAGATTCTGGAGCAACTTGGGAAACAATGACACCACTTTGCCCTTTGTAACCAAACCGCTGAGCTAAATCATCTGTCAAATCCTGAACCTCAATCCCCAACTTGGTAGCTGGCACAGGCTCCGATACCGAACCGGCTGTTGCCGGACGGCTCTCCGGCCTTTCTCCCAGAACAACGGCTATGCTCTTTTGCTTGTTTTCGCGAAGCACAACCAGATTGGCTTCTGTGCCAGGTTTGAGTACAGAGACGCGATATTGCAGTTCAGAGGCTTTTTGGACAGTCTGTCCATTCAGCTCGGTTACTATATCCCCTTGTTTTAGGCCGGCATTGTCGGCCGGTGAGTTCTTTGTCACCTCTGAGAGCAGCACACCGTGAGTTTCCTCCTTTATTCCAAAGGATTTAGCTAAATCGGGTGTAAGGTCCTGAATACCGACACCGAGAAATCCGCGTACTACTTTACCATTTTTGACAAGTTGTTCATAAACAGCTTTTGCCATATTCACAGGGATAGCCAGTCCTATTCCGACATTTCCGGTTGATCCAATGATCGCCGTATTAATCCCGACCGCCTCACCATCCAGATTTATTAAAGGACCGCCGGAATTACCGGGGTTGATAGCTGCATCAGTTTGAATGAAATCCTCATAAGTCGTCAGGTGAATATCGCTTCTGCCCTTTGCACTGATAATGCCAGCCGTCACGGTATGTGACAAACCAAACGGGCTCCCGATTGCTAACACCCACTGACCCACTTTGAGCTTGTCTGAGTCACCCAACTGCATTGTTGGTAAATTCTTGCCGGAGTCGATCTTTATTACCGCAAGGTCTGTTTCAGGATCCGATCCGATAAGCTTCGCTTCGATTTCCTGATTTTCACTGAGTTTAACCGTTATTTTGCTGGCCTTACCCACTACATGATCGTTTGTGAGGATGTAACCGTCTTTTGAAATGACAAAGCCTGATCCCTGTGCCATCTGTTTGAAGCCAGGTTGTTGTCCAGACTGCGGTCTTGAACCTCCGGGAGGACGGCCACGGAAAAAGAAATCAAAGAAGTCATCCCCTCCAAAGGGCGAGCCGAATGGTGATCCAGGCATGCCTTCGAAGATTTGTCCCTGGCTTTCCACTTCTACCTTAATTCCAACTACTGCCGGTGATGCTTTCTCAGCTATCTGGGTAAAAGTGTCTCCGATCTCACGAAGAGTCTGCAGGCTGTTCTGTCCCTGTGCAGAAAATGCTGGCGTGACAAAACCAATGCATAAGATAACGGACAGTAGCAGAGAGCGTATATTCCTTGTTAGGCTTGAGTGCAATTGCTTGTTCATTTTTATTGTCTCCTTAAAATTAACCGTTCTTTTGCAACAAAATACAGATATTCAGTAAAGGGGGTATCTCCTTAGCTCCAGTTGGCTCTATATATTGTGCATTTCAGATTTTGGCTGTCGCTCATGTTTGAGAAGCCGTCCGTAAGTCATCGGCTCCACAGATACTGCCTGCTGTAGTAGTCGATAAAAAAGCT
>JBDRHL010000232.1:0-3504 GCA_043816955.1 Planctomycetota bacterium
CTATCAACAGTTGTGGATGTTGGAAGCAAAGCTGAAAGAGTTAGCTGAAGAAGAAAGAATTGACGGAAACTCAAGGGTAGCGTAAACTATGATAAATGGAGTGGCCATTCAAACCTCCAACTACGATCGGGACAACGTCGATGGCATTTGCGATAACCGATTTGTATAAAGGCCGGCATGGAAAAATATCACCTATACATCCTCTGAGATGTCCATCTTTTTTGAGCGTTACAAACGCAGCACGCGGCTGTCTCATCACATCGCTTATTAAAGACGATAAATCAGATTCCTGTGGAATTCGTTGTTTTTCAAGGACATATAGTATAGACTTGCGCGCCAAAATCAAAAGCCGCTCTTTGTCCTGCTCTATCAGCCCCGGATTGTTGTGTGGCGGTTCAACCAAAGGGTAAACGTCCCATTTCCCGGAAAATGCCACAGCAAGATAGCTTACAGAATTGGTAAAATCGTTTGTCAATCGGCCCGAAGTGTCATATTTTATCAATTGGGCTTCAACTGTTTCTTTCAACATTGAAAGTAAAATTGCAATTGGGACATAGCCGCATATTGTTGCTCCGGTCCTTTCTTTATATTCCAGAAAACCCTTACTGTCCAGCTTGCTTATATGCTCATAGGCTTCCATATCAAGCTTATGTATGTTCTTGGGTACATTTTCATTAAAGGGTATAAAACCATAGTTCGGTCCATAGTGTACAAAATCAGAACTTACGATTACAAGGGTCTCGGGATCAATGAGGCTTCTTAAAATTGCCGCGGCTTTGCTGATTGTTTCTAATGAGCAGCGACCCGCCACTATGGGGACAAACTTGAAGTCTTTTTGGCTGTATTGCAATAAAGGCAGTTCTATCTGAACACTGTGTTCATACTTGTGAGCCTGGGGTACATTTTGAAACAGAGAATATTTCAAAAGCTCATCTATGAATTTCACATCTAGCGGTACTTGTCCAAGAGGCGTCTCGTAATGCGTCACTCTCGGTACACTCAGTAATTCTTCCATCGGCACACTATGACTTGGGCCGATAGTAATAATCCGCTTGTATTCCCTGGAGGCAGCTTTGAGCCCCGATACCGCTGTCTGACCTGAGTATTGATACCCCGCATGCGGTAGTATCAAAGCAATAATGTTATCTTTAGGCTCAACCTCTGCTTTCTGAAAAAAACCTGCAATTTGCTCTTTTAGTTTTTGTGCATCATTGAGGTACCATCGGCCTGCAAGTGACGAACGCAGAACAACCTTGGGACGTTCAGCAGGTTTTTCAGCCGGTGGTTCCATTGTTTCTTCGGTTGTTGTTTTTTTACAAGCAGGAACAAAGAATATTACCGATATACACAAAAACAAAAACACTGCCCATAACAGGTCCTTCTCAAGGACATATTTATTGGGACATTTTTTCATATCAACCACTCCATTTGCTTTGTTTATAAATATTTGGCAAAGATTTCGTTATGCCGGGATATTTCTTTGGTTTAACAGCCCAGACAAATTTGCGTGGGGAAAGTTTTTTAATCACCCACGAACCGCCTATAATAAACATTGCTCCTGTATATATTAGTCTTTGAAGGAATTCTCTGCGAGTCATTTCCAAACTCCATAGATATGTTTGCCGCAATCCGGGCAGGAACCATTTTTGAGTCTATTGTCCAAAATGGTATAGCCGATTCGTTGGATAAGTAAACCTTTACAGGCGGGACAATATGTGTTTTCGCCTTCCTTGCTCCGAATATTTCCTATATATACATAGTCCAGCCCTTCACCGATGCCGATCTGGCGAGCCATTTCCAGCATTTCCAGTGACGTCGGCGGAAGATGACGCATTTTATAGCGAGGATAAAAACCAGAAAAATGCAGCGGCGTGTCGCTCCCCATATTTGTTTTAATCCAGCGCACAAGCTGGTGTATCTGCTCAGGTTTGTCGTTAAGCGTCGGGATTATAAGATTTGTAACCTCAACCAGTACCCCACTGGCTTTAGCTAAGACCAGGGCATCTTGTACCGGTTTTAGAGTGCCGGAGCAAACCTGGCGGTAAAAATCATCAGTAATACCCTTCAAATCTATATTTGCAGCATCAACATATTTGAGCAATTTCTTCCACGGCTCTTTGTTTACATAACCAGCCGTTACAAGCACGTTTCGTATATTGTTTTCTCTGGCCAGCTTGGCTGTATCGTAAGTATATTCATAGTAGATAATTGGGTCTGTATATGTATATGCCAGTGACGAACAATGATTTTGTCTGGTTAGTTGCACAAGTTTTTCGGGCTGACATTCAAATGCCCGGCTGTCTTCAGGATTAGCTTGTGATATCTCCCAGTTCTGGCAGTTTTTACAATGCAGGTTGCAGCCGACAGTTGCAATTGAAAGAATGCTGGTTCCGGGTAGAAAATGAAAAAGTGGTTTCTTTTCAATTGGATCAACATGAATCGAACATGGGTATCCATATACTACGGTGTGCAGAGTACCGTTGATGTTGATTCTCACCCGGCATTCACCGCTTTGGCCGGGTTTAATCAAACACATTTTCGGACATAATTCGCATTGAACTTTCAACATAAACCCATTTCCCGGAGCATCAAAAAAACAGTCTATTCTCACATCATTGTAACAAATTGTGTACAAACTTTGTAAACAGAAAATCACGATCATAAGATCAAAAAAATGCCATCAAGCCAAAATAACAACGAACCAAGTTCTAAAAATCTTGGTTCAAAATGACGCGGAACAGAATAAATGTTCGCGTGTACGCCTTGTGTGTAAGAGTTGGCGAGAGGAATACCTCAACAGCTTTCCGGTTGTAACATAGTTGTAGGTGCTGCAAAAGCAGAATTTCATGTCTGTTACGGGTACATGCACTCAATTGTTGTTACTTCAAGGACCAGCCGCAGGGACAATAATACAGCCATTCATCAACGAACATTTACAGATCTAGCATGTCTACTATTCCATCTTTGGATAAATCAGCGGGCAAATCGGCTGCCGTTGCTAACCAGTATTCAGCAAATCTCGTAAAATCTTCAAAGTCAACAATACACATTGGCCCGCCCGGCCAGAAACCGCCTAAGAGTTCATAGTCTCCACCATATGAGTAGGCAGCGTCCGGCTGAGCAATTGTGCCGGTTACAATGTATTGTCCACCACGCTTATTTCACCGCCGCCATCGATTGTGTATCGTCTTATCAGGCGAGCTTGCCAGTTTTTATTGAGATATAATTCATACCGGTCAAAATCCTGCAAAAAAGTCAGTCATCTCTGAAAGTGCATCTTTCGTCAAGTATATTCTTCTTTACTATGCCATTTTTTCGCTCTTGTTAATAGTTTCGCACTATCTCTATTGGCTGATTCGCCAAAGTCATCTCTGAAAGTGCATCTTTCGTCAAGTATATTCTTCTTTACTATGCCATTTTTTCGCTCTTGTTAATAGTTTCGCACTATCTCTATTGGCTGATTCGCCAAAGTCATCTCTTCATCATCTGTGTGATATGAGAATC
>JBDRHL010000233.1:0-4685 GCA_043816955.1 Planctomycetota bacterium
ATGTGCATTGCAAAACGGTGCTTCGATTGCTTCACTGCTTCTTACAACTGATGCCGTAGTAAGCGAAATTCCCGAAAAGAAAGAAGCATCTTCCGGGATGCCGTCAGGTGATATGTACTAAGTGGCTGATAGCTAAGGCGAACGAATACTGCTGCGTGTCCAGACGCTTCTGCCCAAGTTGCAAACCTTTTAACAAGCAAGGTATCAAGCCTTGTCTTTGGAAAGTTCTTCCTTGACAGGAAAAGCTGTTTTCTGTACACTTATTTGTTTCGGTTTGTGTGATAACTGGCGAAAAGCATTTAAAAGGTGTAAAGGGGGCAGGATAAGTGCCTAAATGGGAGCCACCTGGGTTATAAAAAATATTAGTCAATAAAAGGGACAAAAAATTGTGAATAAAATTAAAATCGGGATTGTTGGTGTGGGTAACTGTACAAGTTCGTTACTCCAAGGTATTGAGTACTATAAAAACAAGAATAGCAAAGATGTTATCGGACTAATGCACTGGGACATCAATGGATATAAACCATATGATATCGAAGTGGTAGCTGCGTTCGATATCGACAAAAGAAAAGTTGGAAAGGACGTCAACGAAGCCATATTCGAAAGGCCAAACTGCACCACAGTATTTTGTAAAGATATGCCCAAAACCGGTGTTGCGGTGAAAATGGGTAAAATTCTCGATGGTTTTTCGGATCATATGAAGGATTATGACGATGACTACACCTTCGTGCTCAGTGGTGAGCCTGAAGCGACGAAAGAGGATATCGTCCGAATCTTGAAGGAATCCGGCACTGAGATACTATTAAATTACCTCCCTGTTGGTTCTGAGGAAGCTGCAAAGTTTTATGCCGAATGTGCTCTGGAAGTAGGTGTGGCGTTTATAAACAATATACCTGTTTTTATAGCAAGCAATGCAGAATGGGCAAAGAAGTTTGAAGAAAAGAACATACCAATAATAGGTGATGACATTAAGGCTCAACTTGGCGCGACAATTACTCATAGAGTCTTAACCGATCTCTTCAATAAAAGAGGGGTAAAGTTAGAAAGAACTTACCAACTCAATACAGGCGGAAATACTGATTTCCTCAATATGCACAAAAGCAGCAGGCTCGCCTCCAAGAAAATATCAAAGACAGAAGCTGTACAGTCTGTTACCACCAATAGATTGGCTGATCGTAATATTCACATTGGCCCAATCGATTATGTTCCATGGCAAGATGACAACAAGGTCTGTTTTATCAGGATGGAGGGTAAGCTCTTTGGCGACGTGCCGATGAACCTGGAATTGCGGCTGAGCGTGGAAGACTCTCCAAACTCGGCAGGTGTTGCCATTGATTCAATCAGGTGCTGCAAGCTGGCCCTTGATAGAGGCCAAGGCGGTATCCTGGATGGTCCGTCGGCATATTTCTGCAAACATCCACCGTGCCAGTATACCGATGATCAGGCCTACAAGTTGGTTGAGCAGTTTATAGCTGAGGGAAAAGAGACTGTAGCTGATGAAAAGTCTGATCCAACCTTCGAAGAAATGCAACAGATTACAAAATAGACATGCTGGCCAGGGGCTTTAGTAAAACAATATTGGACTGAAGGTCGGCCCGTTCTTACGGTAATCCCACCGAATGAAGCAGCTTGTAATGTGATAGAAGAATTCGTTATTGGTAAACGTGAGGGCTAAGAAAAATGAAATGCCTTATACTTGCCGCAGGCAGAGGAAGCAGATTGGCAGCAAGGGGTGATTCAAAGCCCCTTGTTTCGTTTCTGGGGCTTACTCTTATTGAGCGGGCAATTTTGGCCGCACAAAGTTGCGGTCTTACGGAGTTTTATGTTGTTACCGGCTACAGCGGTCATAAAGTGAGGGTATTCTTAGATAAATTCAGCCAGGAGAAAAATCTAAATATTACCCATGTCATAAATGAAGATTGGGAAAAGGAAAATGGCCTATCTGTTCTTAAGGCGAAGGAATTATTGGATGAAAAATTCATTCTAATGATGGTTGATCACCTTTTTGACAGGGATATTCTGGTCAAGCTGACACAACAGCAGATACAAGAAGGTGAGGTGATATTAGCTGTTGATTCAAACGTAAATTCAAACAGCCTGGTTGACATTGACGATGTCACAAAAGTACATATCGAAGGCGGCAAAATCCTTGACATCGGCAAGGACGTCTCTGAGTATAATGCATTTGATACGGGTTTTTTCCTTTGCAGCCCTTCGATTTTTGCAGCCATTGAGACAAGCATTGACCGTAATAATGATAGTACGCTTTCGGGCGGAATAAGGATACTGGCCAACGCTGGTGCCGCCCGGGCACTCGACATATCTGGAAACTTCTGGATTGATTTAGATGATGAAAAAGCCCTGCGCAAAGGCGAAAAGTGTTTATTGGGCAAACTAAAAAAGCCGTCCGATGGCCCCGTCTCTAAGCATCTCAACAGGTCCATATCTATTAGTCTCACACGATGTCTGGTCAAAACGAAAATAAGCCCGAACCAGATATCTTTTCTGTCGTTTATCCTTTGTGTAATAGCTTCGGCCCTATTTTTTGAAGGTGGCTATCCCACTCTTCTTGCGGGGGCTATCCTCGCCCAAATCGCATCTATAATTGATGGCTGCGATGGGGAAATAGCAAGATTGAAATTTCAAACCACAGACTTTGGAGGTTGGTTTGATGCAGTATTGGATAGATATGCTGATGGTTTTCTTTTATTTGGTTTAACATATCATGTTTATTTAATAAATAGCACTTTCTTGCATATCACCATTGGTTTTTTGGCAATCATGGGATCCTTTATGAATAGTTACACGGCAGACAAGTATGATGGCTTGAGGAATGGCTTGCTGAGTAAACGAATCGGTTCAAAAGGTTTTTCTTTCAGAATAGGTCGTGATGTTAGAACGCTCATTATATTCATTGGTTGTTTAATAAACCAGCCTCTCTTTATCCTAATCTGGATTGGTACCATAGCGAATTTGGAAAATATCCGAAGAATAGTGGTTTTAAGTAAAGTTGAAAAATATAGTTTGCTTAAAAAAGAAGATTGAAAAGATTATCAAAAACTCCCTGGTTCCTGAAGACCCGATACACTCAAAAAACACCCTGGAGTGGCTGCTTAAATTAAAGCCCGATGCTGATGAAGCCTTACAGATCGCCGCTTTAGCTCATGATATAGAAAGGGCTATTGAGAAACGTAAAGTGAAGCGAAAAGATTATAAGCTGAACTCAGATGCAAGAAGCCGACTATAAACCACCCGGCTGGATTTGTTTTTCTTCTGACCTTGCGGAATACGTGCGGTTAGCAACCCACAACGCTTGACTGACAGGAATTCCAAGGCCATAATTACTGACAGCCCTGCGAGTGCAAACATGTGACCGGCAGGTCAAAAATTTAAGGTAAGCTTCTGTCAACATAATTCACACTAACAGGAATATATCTGCTGTATGGTTAACTCAAAAGAGCTGAAGGCATTACAAATTAGGCGAGCAAGTAAGTTTGATATTCGTGGCCTGGTAACCCTTGAAAACGAATGTTTTGACACCTACTACAGACAACATAGGTTCAGTAAGGCGCATTTCGCGTATTATCTTCAGAACCCACATGCTATTTTACTTGTCGCAGTTTTGAATACTTCCATAATCGGCTACGTGGCTGGTTCGCTCAAAATTGCAAGATTTGAATCATCAGCCCATCTCGATAGCATCGCGGCCTCACAGCTCTATCGAAGACGAGGAGTCGGAAACCAACTTATAAGGTGTTTTTTTGAGGAAGCCAAACAACAAGCTTGTACGAGCGTTATTCTCGAGGTAGCAGCTGCCAATAAGAGTGGGGATCTTTTCTTTACAAACGCGGGATTTGAAAAGATTCGCATCCTGAAGGGATATTACGATGAAAGTATTGATGGAATCTTAATGAGACTTGACCTTTGATCCGCTAAATAGTGAAAATTGCAGCATCTTGAAAGCTACCCCCAACGAAACTTGCCCAGTGTGAACAGCACACCATTGTCACAATAACTGTTAAAGGGCGAAATTCATATCCAATACAGCAGGCCATAATAAGGGAACTGCCACGTGGGTAGATAACCGAAATTAAGTTACCCTGCAAAACCACCAAACATAGAAAACAATAATATGAGCATTACAGCTTGGACAATCCAGCCGATGATACAAACCCCTACAGCACGGAGCGTACTGCTGTAATCAAGAGCTTGCTTAACTGCAATTACCATTGCAACCAACATCCAAATTGCAGCAATTGGGAAAACAACGCTTCGCATCACTGGGATAATACCAAGCACTCGAATCAGCCCCGGAGAACTCGAAAAACCAATTGTTCGCAACAGCTCTCTATGATCAGCTTTGGTCTGTGGCTCTGGGAGCAATTTGGTACCAATGAAATAAGTCAAGTATGCCCAGATATACCATCCTGCAAGAGCCACAACTACTCCAATCAGCATTCCAAAAAGCCCAGCTTTTGAAGTGCTTCCTATTCCAGCTGCTACACTGGACAATATCACAACACCCATAGCTTGCCCTAATGCAGACTTATCAGCCTCGACTTCTTTATATAAAGCAACGTCCAGCTTAGCAGCTTGCATAATACGATTACCAAAATTGGCCATCTTTCTCTTTCGCCTCCAATTGTGACTTCAGAATCCTGTTCAATTATTAATAAGCACTTGTC
>JBDRHL010000234.1:0-3829 GCA_043816955.1 Planctomycetota bacterium
CAAAACCCCTTCTACCTTCTACCTTCTACCTAATCACCTGCGACCAAAGGGAGCGACACCATGACCCTGAAAACACAAATGACATCCGACTTGTCCGTGTTCTTCAACACAGACGAGTTTGCCGAAACCATCACCTACACGCCATCCGGCGGGGAGGCGGTTTCTATATCTGCGATACTCGAAGACATGGACCCGTCGATCATGGATGTTCCACCGCCGGCGGACAGCATGCTTTTGTCGGTTAAATATTCTGATATTTCCAGCCCGGGGCGTGGCGATACTTTTACGATATCAGAAGAAACCTGGTATCTGGTGAAAAATCTTGGTGGCGGTTATTATGACGGAACATGGAAACTGCTTATCAGCAGATCCGACAAAAGGAGAATATAGGGCGCAATGTTTAAGTTAATGTTTAAAGCGGGAAAAGGCCTGGAAAAATGGGGCGAGCAGCAATCTGAGAAAATTCGCAAATCCATGGCCACTGCGCTCAAAAGAGAAGGGTTTTTGCTGGCTGGAGATCTAAGAAAGGAAATCAAGGCGGGCGCTCCAGGCGGGCAGGCTTATCCCAAACTGTCTTCTATTGCTCGCTGGGATTTAAAGCGGTTTACATCGAGGAAGCCGTTTACCGGGCTTGAAAGCACTACGCAGGCCAACCTTAAACAGTCAAAAGGGATGATTCCTATACGCTACAATCCTTTAATGGACGGCCGGCGTTTAGGGGTTGAAATTGGGCTGGTTGATACAAGGCTGGAAAAAATGTCGGGAAGCTGGAAGCGTATTTTTATGAAACAGCAGGAAGGCTTTACCAGTTCGATCTCTAAACTTAGCCGTGCCCGTGCAATCAGGACCGGTGCACGCATCTCAAAGGGGTCGAGATTACGCAAGCATTTTTTTCTACTGAAAAAGACCACCACATTCAAGACCCCGGCACGGCCTGTGATAGATCCATTCTGGCAAAAATGGGAAAAACTATCCATGCAGCGAATGTCTGATAATTTTCACAAGAAAATGGCAGGGCAAAGAATTTGAAAGCACTTCTTACAGCAGTCAGAACGCATCTTCGATCCGACGCCAACCTAAGCTATATCGACGATGCAAACATAATCATCACGCCGGACATTGATATGATTCCGGTTACTCTGGATTTTCCAGGCCTGGCGATCAAAGACGGACCTGTTCGGCGCATTGTTCATACAAATCTCAAGTGGGAAGTGCACCTGACTGTTTTAATTGTCATTCTCCAGTTGCTGAAATCCAGCGATGTTTCAGTTATGGGTCAAACCACTCCTAAAATATACGGAGTGTTGGAAATCGCAGCGGCCCTGCATGTATCGCTGAACGAACAATTGCTTGGCATAACCGGCATGGAAATGGCTTTCCCTGGCGAGCTTGAAACAGAAACAGAAACAATTGGATACGAGGATTCGGATTTGGTTCTGCAACGTAAAATAATTACATATGAATATCAAAAAACCGAGATAAGGCCGTAAGAAAGGAGAATTATCATGGCATTAGGACAAGGATTCGAGGGCATCCTCGGAATAATAAAAGAAGCAAGTTACGGTTCTGTCCTCGAAGTAACCGAGGCAATCCCGTTTGTGAGCGAGTCGTTCGGCAACGAGATCGAAAAGCATGCGGATGAGGTTTTGCGTGGCAAAGCAGGTGCAGGCGCAAGCATTGCCGGCAACAAATCATATCCGTTCACCATTCCCTGTAAGCTGACTTATGAGGATCTTGACCTGCTCATTGCAATCGCAATGGGCGCAGCCGGATCTCCTGTCGCAAACGGCGACCTTTACGACAACACATATTCCCTGGCCGAAGACCTGGACTATTCGTTTGTCGCTGCGGCTTATAAAGGTGTTTCCGTATGGGAATATCTGGGCTGCAAGATCGATACGATGAAGATCTCCGGCGAGGCGAACAAGCCGCTGGATTTTGAGATCACCGGCGCTGCAAAATCGCTGAGCCTGGATTCCGCAACCAACACTTCAGTGGTACTGACGGCTCTCGACACGGCAGATGCCGCAAGCAAGATCATGTTTTCAGATCTGGAATTCAAAATTGCGGCCCAGGCATCAGCATTGTCCGGTGAAACAGAAAAAGGCATCGGGTCGTTTGAGTTGGCACTGGCAAATGCTCTTGCCCTGGATCAGTTTGACAACCGTGCTGTGACAATCCTGGAGCCTGAACGCAACGGCTTTAGAGAGGTCAAATTCTCATTTAAGGTCCCGCGATATGAGGCGGACACGTACCTGGACTGGAGAGATGGAGACACTGCGCTGCACGCATATCTGAAATTCGCCTCCGGTAATTATCTCTTTGATATCCACATCCCGCTGATCAAAATCGATAAGTGTACAGCCCCGATAAGCGGACCAGGATTGATCGAGCAAAACATCGAATGCACATGTTTCCGTGATCCAGCCAGCGTATCTGCCAGCTACACGCTTACAGATGAGTTCGAAATTGACGTAACAAATGCGAGAAGCGCATCGCCGCTGGCGTAAGGACAGAGCAACCTCACGCAAAGGCGCAAAGACGCAAAATTTAAAAAAACACCTAACCCTTAGCGGCTTTGCGCCTTTGCGTGAGACAAAAAATAACGAGGTAAAAAATGACAACCGGTGCAGGATATAAATCAAAAACAGCATGGCGAAAAGAAGCGGCGCAGGGCGCTTACGGCACGCCGATTGAATGTGGAGCAAATCATCAGGTACCGCTGGTCTCGGAAAGCCTTGCCCGTGAGATTGAAAAAGAGCTGGATAATGTAATCCGCCACAAAGCCGGATACGGCGGCAGCGATCTGCTCGGCAAACTTGTTGCGGGCGGCATATCAATCGAGGCTGTATATCGCGGAATCGAGTCGATTATCTGCTCTGCCCTGGGTTTTTCCAATTATTCAGCTTCCCCGGAAACAATCGCAGCGGGCGTCTATAAACACACCTTTGAGCTGGCCGAACATCTGCACACAGAATCATGGGCCGCTGGTGACGGTATTCTGGCAGGATCAGGCTATCTTGCAGGTGATAACAAGATCCGGCGCGGAACTCTTTGCGCAGACAAGACGATCTCAATCTGGGAATACATCTCAGCGATGATTAATTCCATCACGATCAAGGGAAATTCAAAAGGCATATCAATCGAGCTGGGTCTCGTTCCGTACAATCTTGATCGTGCATCCGCGGTGAACACATCTTCAGCAGCATGGACGATCCCGAACAGCGACTGGGAATCAATTCTTTTCCAGGACATGGTTTTGTGGATAGACGATTACTCTGCCGGGACTGCTCTGACAGACGCGGATGCCGTGGGAATATCCGAGTTTGAAATCAAGCTGGAAAACAACCTTAAAGTCGAAAAAGACAGCCTGTCAGGGCTCTATATTGCAGAGCCGAGACGTGAAGGAAAGCGCCTTCTCACAGGCTCTTTCACTTTTCCGCGATACGAGAGCGACACGTTTCTTGCTCATCTCGATGATCAGACAGCCCAGATGGCCATGCTTCGCTTTGTCGGCTCACAAATAGGCGCAACCGGATATTACAATACCCTGTGGATCTGGCTGCCCACCCTGAAATTTGACAAAGTTGCCGCGCCTCTCAACGGGCCGGGCATGCTTACAGTTACTCACGAATTTACCTGCGAGCTTCCCGCAGCCGTTCCATCCGGCTTTCCGACTCAGGCCGAAAAAGAGCTGCTGATACAAATACAAAACGATTTAGACACAAACCCGCTGATATAAAAGGCCGAAGATAATATGATAGAATCTATTGAAAACATTTCAACTAATATCAAAAAGTACAAATGCAAGTGCGATAAGACTGGTGTT